>CAYMLS010000203.1:5397-9635 GCA_964390665.1 uncultured Bacteroidales bacterium
AATCTTTTTGCCCAACGAAAAACGTTTTCAGGCAAAAGTTTTTTTATATAATTGTGTCATTGATCTGATGATTTGGATAGAAACCTGTTGTCATTAACGACAAATGAAGTCACATCTGAAATTAAAACCAAAAAATGTTCGTTTTCCTGATTCAAAAAATTGGGATTATCTTTGTTTGTTACAAATGGTTTTACCGTTCTTTTTTTAATAATGGCATCTGCTATGCGAATTTAACCTATATGTCTTACATCTGGTTTCTTATCCACAACCATATTCAACTTCAACAAAGGCAAGAAACGCATTCACAACCTAACAAAATTTTATTCCTATGGGATTTACCGATAAGAAAGTACTCGAATCCGCTCCCTTTGCTTATTTCCAATTAAAAATCACAAATAACAATTCCTTCAACGATAAAACAGTCGAGATTCTTTTTGTCAATAAACCATTTGAAATGCTTATCCGGGAAAAAAGAACTCATTTTATCAATCAAAAATATGCAGACCTGCCATTATCTTTGAAGCGTATTGGATTGGAAAAAGTTGTTGATTTTATTAAAAATAGTTACGTCAAAGAACTACATAATTTTGAATACTTCTCTGAATTCACAAAATGCCTTTACAAAACGCAGGTTTGGTCAAGCGAAAAAGATACTTTTCATTGCATGTTTACCCAGATCGTAGACCATGATCGATGGGATGAAAACAGCAACGATCATTTGAAAAGATATGAAAACGAAACAATAACAAAAGATTCAGTGAAAACCCTGAATAACTATCCTACCACTTTGTTTGAACCAGAACAACAAAAGGTTGAAAAACATCTCATTCTGGATTCCATTCCGGATATGGTTGTATACCATGACACGAATATGAACGTATTGTGGGCCAATAAATCTGCCACAGAAAAGATCGGACAACCCTTACAAAAAATAATGGATACCCCTTGCTATAAGTCGTACTTTCAAAATGATGAAAAATGCCATCATTGTCCTGTAGAGAAAACCATCAAAACCCATCAGCGTTTCTCGTTATTAAAAGAGAGATCTGACGGAACCATATGCGATGTTTTGTCCACGCCTGTTTTGGATGATCATGGTCAATTAACCGGGGTTTTAGAAACCATTAAAGATGTAACGCAGGAAAAACTTGCTGAACAGGAGATCAGAAAAAGGGAGGAAAAATACCGGCGATTAACTGAAAAAACGGAAATCATCATCTGGGAGTACGATATGCTTTTAGACAGATGGACGCACGTTTCACCACAAGTAATGAAAATTTTGGGATACCATCCGGAAGAGTGGACCGATTATAATTTCTGGGTTCAAAGAATACATCCTGAAGATCGTGAATGGGCCGCGAGATATTGCTCTGATCTCACAGCAAAAGGCATTAACCATGTTTTTGAATACAGATTCAGAAAAAAAGATGGTACGTACATTTGGGTTAGTGATGATGTAAATGTTGAACTTCAGGAAGGAAAACTCATTAAAATGTGGGGTTCTTTGAGAAACATCACACAACAAAAATTAGCAGAGCAAGCACTTCGCGCAAGCGAGGAAAAACTTTCCACTACCCTGCATAGCATTGGTGACGGTGTAATAACCACCGATGTAAACGGGATGATCGAAAGCATGAATCCAGTTGCAGAGAACATGTGTGGTTGCAAATTAAAAGATGTAAAAGGCAAACCGTTACAGGAAATTTTCCGTATTGTCAATTCCGGTACCAGAAAAGCATTGGTAAATCCAGTGAAAAAAGTTTTGGAAACCGGAAAAATCATCGGACTGGCCAACCACACCGTACTCATATCAGAAGATGGAGAGGAGAGGCAAATTGCTGATAGTGCTGCTCCCATTAGAAATAAGGAAGGGGAAATTCAAGGTGTTGTATTAGTTTTTTCAGATGTAACTGAAAACTACAACAAACAAAACAAAATCAGAGAGAGTGAAGAGAAATTCAGGCTCCTGATCACACAAATGGAGCAAGGTATAGCAGTACACGAAGCTGTTTACAGCAAGGATGGTAAGATGACAGATTACCGTTTTATTGACGTAAACATGAGTTTTGAAAAAATGACTGGTCTCAAAAGAGAAGATATTTTGGGTAAAACCGTGTTGGAAGTATTACCTGATACCGAACCCTATTGGATAGAACAATATGCAAGTGTTGTGAAAACAGGCAAAGCGGTCAAATTCGAGAATTACGCCCGGGAATTTGATAAATATTTTGAAGTATTGGCCTATAAAACCCGCTGGCATCAGTTCGCACTAATGATATCAGACATTACAGAACGTAAGATGTTTGAAGAAAAAATCAAAACCAGCGATAAAATATTCCATCATTCTATCGACATGCTATGCATGGCAGGGTTTGACGGTTATTTCAAAGTAATCAATCCCTCATGGTCACGCGTGTTAGGTTGGAGTGAAGAAGAATTACTTACAAAACCCTGGATAGAGTTTGTGCATCCCGAAGATCGATTGAACACGGTGAATATTAAATCAAAATTAGACAAGGGGGTTGAAGTCTATCAATTTGAAAACAGATACATTTGCAAGGATAATACGGTAAAATGGTTGTCATGGAATTCTTTTCCATATCCTGAAGAAAATATCATGTTTGGTGTTGCACGCGACATAACCTTTCAGAAGAAATCCGAGAGCATTTTAAGAAGTAATGAAGAAAAATACCGTTTGCTTTTCCAGAATTCCCCTTTAGGCATTATTCATATAAACAGCGAAGGGGTTTTGGTGTCTTATAACGAACAACTTATAAAAATATTAGGGTCGGCCAAGAAATATATTAAAGGCATAAATCTTTTAAAATTGCCCGACAAAAACATTGTGAAAGTGGTGAAAAAGGTGCTGGAAGGAAAACATGTAAATTATGAAGGAGATTATACCACAGTGAAAGGAAAGAAAACAACTCCCATTCGCATTATTGCTTCACCCGTTTTTGCAGATGATGGAAATATTGAAGGGGGTATGTTACTGATTGAAGACCATACGGATCAGATTCAAAAGCGAAACCTTCAAAGAAAGGTGGCAGTGGCAGAAGAATCGGTAAAATTCAAGCAAAGGTTTCTGGCCAACATGAGTCATGAAATACGCACACCACTTACCGGCATATTGGGTATGGTTGAAATTCTGGAACAAACCAGTCTTACTTCCACCCAACTGGACTACCTGAAAACTTTGAAATACTCGGGCGAAAACCTCCGCGAAATCATCAACCTGATCTTAGATTTTTCGAAAATTGAAGCCGGGAAGGTGCAATTAAAGAAGAAAACGTTTGAATTCGATAAATTATTTGTACTGGCAAAAACCCTTTTCCAAAGTATTTGCAATAAACCCATTGTTTTCGAAACCACAATTGACCCGGATATTCCTGATCATATCTTAGCAGACGAAACCCGCCTTTTACAAATCATCAACAACCTCATTTCCAATGCCGTAAAATTTACTGATGAAGGTAAAATTTCCATGGAAGCGAATTTGGTAAGCGATCATTCTGATCATGTGAAAATTAAGATCAGCATTTCAGATAATGGTCTTGGTATTCCTTTGGAAAAACAAAAGTATTTGTTTTCCCCTTTTACCCAGGTAGACCAATCCGATTCACGAGCTTTTGAAGGAACAGGTTTAGGTCTTTCCATTTGTAAAGAGCTGGCAAAACTTCATGGTGGAGAGATCGGACTGGAAAGTAAGGTGGGGCAAGGCAGTAAGTTTTGGTTCACTTTCAATGCCCATAAATCTGAGAAAAAACCAGAAATCGCTAACAATAAAACAAATACACCTACAGTTGCCACCAGAACAAAAAATATATTACTGGCAGAAGATAAAATTGTCAATCAAAAAGTTTTCAGGATAATGCTTGCCTCTTTGGGGCATGAAATTACGATGGTAAATAATGGTTTGGAGTTTTTGGAAGCATATAAACCCGGTCTTTATGATATTGTTTTTATGGATATTCAAATGCCGGTTATGGACGGATTAACAGCAGTAAAAAAAATCAGGGAAAAATACAAAGAACTTCCCCCTATTGTTGGGTTAAGTGCCAATGCTTTTGAAGGCGATCGTGAAAAATACATGGCCATGGGATTGGATGAATATCTTATAAAACCGGTAAAAAGAGATGATTTTTCGAGGGTAATGACCAAACTTTTTGAGAATGGTTAAAGAGATGATTGAGTACAGTCTAAAAACTTGTTTTTAGACATTCGTGTAAATTTTGTTT
>CAYMLS010000204.1:0-9597 GCA_964390665.1 uncultured Bacteroidales bacterium
CTTTTGAAGGGGAAATGATTAGGTGGGAAAGGAAGCAACTTAGCATTAAATTGACCTCAGATGATTTAGGTTGGAGTAATTTTGTTGTATTTATCAACAACCGCAAAAATTCATAATCAGATATTTTCCGGCAAATCCAGGGTCACCCTTATTCCACCACTCTCTTTTTGAGAAAATGAATAGGAACCCTCAAGAGATTCCACACGGTCTTTGATTTTTTTATGTAAAATATCGAATTCACGGGACTGTTCCGGGTTTTCTTCCAGACTGATGACACTGTTATCCATAAAATCAATTTTCACACGTTGAGATGCGTGACGAATATTGATCTGAATTTTGCTGGTTCCCGGAAAAAGTACCGAGCCTTTGATGAGGGATACAATACTTCTGTATATCATAATGCTGGCAAGTTTCGACAAATTGATATTTTCGGGGGTAACATGAAAATGGATGAGAATGTTTTTTTCCAGCTGAATTTTCCTGATAACAGATTGCAGCGCCCGGTTCAGTCCGAAATCATAAAGGACATTGGGCATCAAATCATTGGCCAGTTCTCTGATCCTGTTAACGGCATCGTCAACAAGATTGTCGCATCGCTGAATCACCTCCTGCTCGCCAGAGGCATGTCCTTCCAGTCGTTTGATCTTCCCCATATACATTTTGATTGTTGAAATAAGCGGGCCAATGTTTTCATGCAATTGTTCGGCAAGAATCTTTCTTTCGCGTTCTTCGGTTTCAAAAACTGCTTTGGCCAGTCTTTTTTCTGCTTGTCGCAGGGCTTCTTCTCTTTCAATAAAGTGTAAAAGTTTGGCAACGATATCGGGCAATCTGGCAATGAGGTTCTGATCCTTTATAAGGTAATCATGCGCTCCCATTTTCATAAAATCCACAGCCAGTTGCTCATCACCTCTACCTGTAGACACAATAAAAGGGGGGAAATTTCCATTTTTTTCGTTCGCCTGGGTAACGATCTCTTTCCCATCCATATCGGGCAGTGAGTAATCGAGAATGACCAGATCAAAGCGCTGCTCCCCTAAAATTTCCAATGCTGCACTACCTGAATGCGCTACCAAAACATTGTATCCCTCCGATGCAAGTCTGTCCTGAATTAGTTCAGCGATTCCATAATTATCTTCAACTACAAGTATTTTGATCATGAAATGAAAAATTTAAAAAAGAGGCACCAACCGGGCAAACGATGTTTCCTGGGTCTTCTTCGGTCCATAACCTTTTTCAGAACAAACCTGGTGAAAGTATAAAAAATCACCTTTTTTCCGCCTCATCCTGTGGTTTTTCTTTCGTTGGTTCTGACTAAAAATCAGCATCCTTACAATCCTGGGGGGTGGTGGATATCAAATTCTTTTTTTGATCTCCTCCGTCTCCTTTTCAAAACCAGGTTTTTCCAGCAAGGCAAACATGTTTTTCTTGTAATCCTCCACTCCGGGTTGATTGAAAGGATTAACTTTCAGGATGTATCCACTAATGGCACAAGACATTTCAAAGAAATAAACCAATTGACCAAGGATGTTTTCATCAACAACAGGTACGAGCAGTTCAATATTCGGCACACCTCCATCAACATGTGCGAGCATTGTACCTGTTTCGGCCATCTTGTTCACATCATGCATTCTTTTACCTTTCATGTAATTGATTCCATCAAGGTTTTGAGGATCGTCCGGTATGGAAACTTCATGGAATATTTTATCAACCCTGATAACGCTTTCAAAAATATTCCTCAACCCCTGCTGAATATATTGCCCCATGGAGTGCAGGTCAGTTGTAAGATTTACTGCAGCCGGGAAGATACCTTTTTCATCCTTGCCTTCACTTTCACCAAAGAGTTGTTTCCACCATTCAGAGAAATACATAAGGTTGGGCAGATATGATGCCAGTATTTCGGTGGTTTTCCCCTTTTGATAAAGTATATTTCTAACCACTGCATAAAGAGCGGCCTGATTTTTAAAAATATCATCCTCTTTTTTCAGATGCAGTTGCATTTTTTTGGCACCTTCAATAAATTTTCTGATATTGAAACCAGCCACTGCGATGGGCAGCAATCCCACGGGTGTCAGAACCGAGTACCTGCCACCCACATCATCGGGAATAACGTACGATTTGTATGATTTTTCGTCTGCCAGTGTACGAAGGGCGCCTTTTTTCTCATCGGTGATAGCGTAAATTCTTTCAGCAGCCTTTTTTTCTCCGTACTTTTCCTCTATGTGTTTGCGCAACAGCCGGAAAGCAATGGCAGGTTCTGTGGTAGTTCCGGATTTGGAGATAACAATTAAGGAATAATCTTTGTCATGAAGAAAATTCAACAATTGATGCATGTAATCTTCACCTATGTGATGTCCGGCATAAAGAATGAGCGGATGAACATTATTGTGAAAGTTATAACTGGCAAAATTACTACTCAGGGCATCGATGATGGCCCGTGCGCCGAGGTATGATCCACCGATACCCACAACAACAACCACTTTTGAATTTGATCTTATTTTTTGAACATCATCTTCAATTTCCCGGATGGCATATTCAGTGATCTCGGATGGCAGATCAACCCATCCCAGAAAATCATTGCCTTCACCTGTTTTCTCATAGATATTTTTTCTATGAAGATCAACCTCATTTTGAAAGACTTTTATCTCATCCTTTTCAACAAAATCAATTGTATTATTGATTTTTACTTTTACCTGTACCATATCTTTACAACAAATTAATCAAGTTTACGTGCTACTTCAACTGTTTCAAAAGCTTCAATAATATCGCCTTTTTTAATATCGTTAAACCGGTCAACGTTCAGTCCGCATTCGTATCCTGAGGAAACTTCCTTCACATCTTCCTTGAAGCGTTTTAAAGATCCCAGATATCCGGTATACACAACAATACCATCTCTAATGACCCGAATATTTGAATTCCGGTGAATTTTGCCGTCAAGAACCATACATCCTGCCACGCTACCCACTTTAGAAATTTTAAACACTTCTCTGATTTCGAGGTTCGCCACGATTTTTTCTTCTATTTCGGGTGAAAGCATACCCTCTATGGCAGACTTGATTTCGTTAATAGCATTATAAATCACTGAATAAAGTCTGATATCAATTTCCTCATTTTCCGCTAATTTGCGTGCAGCCATTGAAGGTCTGACCTGAAAACCAACAATAACAGCATTGGAAGCAGAAGCCAGCAGAACATCACCTTCGGTGATGGAACCAACAGCCTTGTGGATAATATTGACCTGTACCTCTTCCGTAGATAGTTTAAGCATGGAATCAGCCAATGCTTCAACGGATCCGTCCACATCACCCTTCACAATGATATTAAGTTCTTTAAAATCACCGATGGCGATCCTGCGTCCAATTTCATCGAGGGTAATATGTTTCTGGGTTCTCAATCCCTGTTCTCTGATAAGCTGTTGTCTCTTGGATGTGATGGCTTTGGCTTCCTGTTCATCTTTCATCACATTAAAGTTATCGCCGGCCTGCGGGGCGCCATCCAATCCGAGCAACAATGCCGGTGTACTGGGACCCGCTTCATTTATACGTTGATTTCGTTCGTTAAACATGGCTTTTACACGACCATGAGTATTTCCGGCCACTACAATGTCACCTACTTTCAGATGTCCGTTTTGCACCAGAATAGTTGCCAGGTATCCCCTTCCTTTGTCGAGAGAAGATTCAATAACGGTTCCTGAAGCAGGTTTATTGGGGTTGGCCTTCAGATCCAGCAACTCAGATTCGAGTAAGACTTTCTCGAGCAGATGATCAATGTTTACGCCGTTTTTGGCAGAAATTTCCTGCGATTGATATTTTCCACCCCAATCCTCAACCAGTATGTTGATATTGGCGAGTTCTTCTTTTACACGTTCAACATTGGCAGTAGGTTTATCAATTTTATTGATAGCGATGACAATGGGCACACCTGCGGCCTGGGCGTGATTAATAGCTTCCACCGTTTGAGGCATGACATTATCGTCGGCAGCCACCACCACAATTACCACGTCAGTAACACGCGCTCCACGAGCCCTCATGGCAGTAAAAGCTTCGTGACCAGGTGTATCGAGAAAAGTGATCATTTTCCCGTTTTCCTGCTGTACAGAATAGGCGCCTATGTGCTGCGTAATACCTCCTGCTTCACCTGCAATCACATTGGCATGTCTGATCTGGTCAAGCAAAGATGTTTTCCCGTGGTCAACATGCCCCATCACGGTAACAATGGGTGCTCTTTCCTGCAGTTCTGCAGGATCGTCAACATCCTCTTCGATCACTTCCTGTTCATCAACGCTTATAAATTCGACTTCAAATCCAAATTCATCAGCGACGATGGTGATGGTTTCTGCGTCGAGTCTTTGATTAATGGAGACAAAAAGTCCCAGGTTCATGCATGTGGAAATGACTTCTGTAACAGGCACATCCATAAGGCTGGCCAATTCATTGGCGGAAACAAATTCAGTGACCTGTATCTTTTTGAGATCCATTTCTGCCTGTTCCGCCTCTTTCAATCGCTGTTTCTCCTGAGCATCTCTTTTTAAGCGTCGGTGTTTGGCACCTTTTGATTTTCCTGTACCACTGAGCGAGGCAAGTGTCTCCCGAATCTGTCTGGAGATTTCTTCGTCGCTAACTTCCTGTTTGGCAGGCGCTTCCTTTTTAAAGTTCTTTTTTTGTCTTTGTTGCTGTTGTGCCTGCGACCTGTCTGATTTTTGATTTTGATGTTGTTGCTTTTTCTGATCCTGCCCGCCAGCACCTTTCCGGGCTTCTGTTTTTTGTCTGGAAGCGGCATCACCCCTTTGCTGATTGTCTTGCGGTTTATCCTTTCTGATGCGTTTTCTTTTCCTTCTCTTCGTTTTGTCTGTATCAGAAGAAGAAGCAACCGGTTGTTTACGGGATTTATCTTTTGCAGCAGGCAATTCAATTTTACCGAGAATGGTAACACCTTCCAGTTTTTTCACTTCGGTTTTGATAAACTTGTCAGAAGATTCTTCTTTTTTGCCAGTTACCTGCTCTTTCTCTAATTGTTTCTTTTCATCCGGAGTTTTGCCAGCGGTTTCTTTTACAGGTTTTTCATCTTCTTTAGGCGGAGATGGTTGTTTTGCTTTTTCTTCAGAAGATGTTTTTTCTTCAGGTTTTTTTTCCGTTTTCACCTGCTCTTCTTTTTTCTCTTCCAACGCTTTTCCAGCAGTGGTCTCTTCTTTTTGATCAGCAACAGGCTCTTTAGGTGTGGTTTTCTTTTCCTCAACAGAATCTTCCTTTTTCTCAGGCTTTTTTCCTTCTGGTTCAGAGGATTTTTCAGTCTTTGGTTTTTCAGGTTCAGCGGTGTCGTCAACAGGCTCTTTGCTTATTTTACCAGGAGCAGATTTTTTCTTTTCATCCACCTTTGGTTCTTCTTCAGGTTTCCGATCCTGCGTTTTCTCATCTGTTTTTATCTCTTCTTTCTTTTCTGCTTCCTGTGGCTTTACTTCAGGTTGTTTTTTCAATTCTTCCTGCTGCTTTTCTTTTTCCTTTTGGATTGCCTCCTGTTTAGTTTCATCAGGCGAAACGGGTTGTTTCTCCTTCTTTGTTTCCGATGAAGGGGGTTGACTTGTTTTCTTATCAGCAGTTGATTTTTTACCAGTCAATTGATCTTCAGGCAGTTTGCCAACGATTTTTGGCCCTCTGGAGGCGGTATCTTTTTCGGGTTTATGAGCGCTCGTTTGGGTTTTATCACTCATCAGAGATTTCATATCCTTGATAAAAAGATCTTTTTCCTCTTCTTCTTCCGGTTCTTCTTTTTCCAGGGGTTTATCTTCGGCTGTCTCCTTCGCTTTTTTCTTTTCTTCAGCTTCACTGGCCGCGGCATCTCTTTTAGAGAAGGTTAAACCAGATTTTCTCACTTCTTCTTTCAGGTTTTTTTCTTTTTGAAATTCTTTGGCCAGGATTTCATAAGCTTCGGGCGATATTTTCGTATTAGGATTGGGATCAACGGCAATACCCTTTTTGGCAAGAAAATCCACAATGGTTTGCCTGCCAATATTAAATTCTTTTGCCAGTTTACTAATTCTTAATACTTTGATGCCCTCAGTCATAATCAAATTTTGGTTTACGAATAAATTTAAAAACCTGTAAAAAATGTGTGCAAAGTTAGGTATTTTATTCAAATTCTGCTCTTAATATACTTAATACTTCTTTAATTGTTTCCTCTTCCAGATCAA
This sequence comes from uncultured Bacteroidales bacterium, assembly GCA_964390665.1. GTDB lineage: Bacteria > Bacteroidota > Bacteroidia > Bacteroidales > UBA7960 > SKVR01. The sequence goes on from CAYMLS010000204.1 coordinate 6,185, forward strand.
CCCTTTTAACCAATTCCGGGAGTGGAACATTCAGGATACTTTTTGCGGTATCCAACCCAACTTCTTTAAACTGGTCAATGATCCACTGTTCTATCTCATCAGAGAATTCCTGGATATCCACATCTTCGGTATCCTGATCGGTATCTCTGTAAACATCAATTTCATAGCCTGTAAGGCCTCCGGCAAGTTTTATATTGAAACCACCCTTTCCAATGGCCATGGAAACCTGATCGGGTTTAAGGAAAACCTCTGCTCTTTTGGTATTCTCATCAATGGTAATGCTCGAAATTTTGGCAGGGCTGAGCGCTCTGCTGATGTAGAGATTCGGATTGGACGTGTAATTGATCACGTCAATATTTTCATTTCTGAGTTCGCGAACAATACCATGAATCCGTGATCCCTTCATACCCACGCAAGCCCCTACAGGATCGATTCGGTCGTCGTAAGACTCCACGGCCACTTTAGCCCTTTCGCCCGGTGCTCTGACCACATTCCTGATGGTGATCAGCCCGTCGTGTACTTCGGGTACTTCTTGCTCAAAGAGTCTTTCCAGAAAAATTCCCGAAGTACGGGAAAGGATGATCAAAGGATTGTTATTCTTGATTTCAACCCTTGCCACCACAGCCCTTACAGTATCACCTTTCCGGAAAAAATCGGAAGGAATTTGCTCTGATTTGGGTAAAATAAGTTCAATACCTTCATCATCCAGTGCAAGCAGTTCTTTTTTCCAAACCTGGTAAACCTCTGCTGTAATTAATTCTCCAATACGTTCCTGGTATTTTTTGAATACGCTGTCTTTTTCCAGTTCAAGGATTTTGGATGCAAGATTTTGCCTGATAGAAAGGATTTCCCTTCTACCAAAATCAATCATTCTAACCGGTTCAGAAACCTCTTCGCCAATTTCAAAATCGGGTTCAATTTTGATGGCTTCAGAGTATGCTATCTCGGCGTTGGGGTCTTCCACTTCTCCATCTTCAACGATAACGCGGTTGCGGAATACCTCCAGGTCTCCCTTATCGATATTGACAATAATATCAAAATTATCGGCTGATCCATATTTCTTCAATAACATGCTGCGAAATACATCTTCGAGTATCAACATCATTGTTGTACGATCAATATTTTTGAACTCCTTGAATTCGGAGAAGGACTCAACCAATCTTATGTTTTCCATTTATATGTAATTAAAATGATGAAATAATTATTTTTTCTTTTTCTCTTTATCCTTTTTGAAAGATACCTGAACAACTGCATTGTCTATATCCTGATACAAAAAGTTCTGAATAGGTTGCTCTGCAGCTTCGCTGGTTTTATGTTTCTTTTTTTTCTTTATTTCTTTTTCAATGATTATACCTTCCTGGTTTGCTTCAATCAGTGTAGCTTTTATTTTCTCACCCGCGGATGTGGTAAATTCGATCTCCCGGCCTGTGTTTTTGATAAACTGCCTTGGCATTACAAGGGGTTTGGATACGCCAACTGACGACACTTCGAGTTCAAAATCTTCCTGATCCCTATCGAGTTTACCTTCAATATACCTGCTCAAATCAATGCATTTGCTTACAGGCACACCTTGATCGCCATCGAGGAACACCGCAATTTTATTTGAAGAAGACACCTTCAGTTCCACCATAAAAAGATCCGGATGATCCTTCAAAAATTCCTCAACCAAATCAACAATTACATTTTTATCCATCATACCAGAAACCCTGTAAAACGATTGTAAAGTAATAATTTCAACAAAAACCCATCACAACCAACAAAACAGGGGACGAAAGTCCCCTGCAATTGGTAGAATACTTACTTAATAGTATCTGCAAAATTAATAAAAAAATATTCTATTACAAAAAATGTTCTGAATTTTAGGGCATTAGATGGAAATTATTTATAAACTTTACAAACTGTCCTGCATATATAAATTATAGAAGTAATCAAAAACCTCATTTGATTTTTCGGCCAGTTCATCCTGCTCGTGCACAGCAGTAACGTGGCTTATGCGTTGGATTACAGCCAAGGATTCCTGTTTGTTACTTTCCACCATACGTGCACGACGATTCTTAAAGGAAAAATAATAGTTTAGATTTTGCTCTTCCCAATCGATCATTCTTTCGAATATCTCATTGGCTTTATCGTAAACACCCACGTCATAATAGGCTTCAGCGATCAGCAAGGTAAAGTAATTATAAGGAACATTATGCTCGGGCATCACTTCCATTGCCTTATCAAGCACCTCAATAGCCTTATCGGTTTGCCCTTCATCGATCAGAGCATTGGCAAGTCGTTGGAAAATATTCCGGAAGTTTACCGTAAGTCTGATGTTATCTTCATTGAGATATACATCAGGGTCGTACATATTGCCCCATTGAAATTTATTCATAATGTTGTCGTAAAGAATCCGGGTATTGATGCGCCCTGTTTGTCCCTCTTCGACATCAGATTTAATGGGAACCAGTCGGTACGCCATTCCATCAAGTTGAAAATAATCCTCCAATCCGATATAAGCTTCAGAACCGGTTGTGATGGCAAAATACACGGGTCTTTCCCAGTTATTGGTGGCCAGAAAGTCCAGCACCATGAGTGAGTTTTTCTGCAATCCAAAATCAGGAATTTCCCACTCCACCCTGTCAACGATGAGGTGGGCATCCTCGGGTGCTACAGTACCATTCTGCACCACTTTGGCTGAATCTACCGGGAGACTGAATTTCCGTGTAGGGAAGAAATTTTGACGTGACCCTGCAATGGTGCGCTGATTGGCATCGTTGGATACAAAATTAATGATTCTCTGCAAATCAATGTACTGATCTTCCAAACGCGGATCTTCCATTACATAAAGAAAATCACGCGTTCCGTCGCGATATTGCTTATGTTCCATAGAAAAAGGGACAGGATCTGCTTCATAGGTCTTTCGCCTCATCATTCCGTCTATATACCAATCTGTATTCAGCAGGCTCAGGTTAACGATCTTTATATCTGTACGTATTCCTTCCACTTCCTGAGCGTACCAGAGCGGGAATGTGTCATTATCACCCATGGTAAAAATGATGGCATTGGGAGCGCAGGATTCGAGGTAATTTACCGCCACATCCCGGGTTGTATATCTTCCTGATCTGTCATGCGATTCCCAGTTTTCTTTTGCCATCAATGAAGGGACCAGCAGAAGGCTAAGCACCGTGGCAAGAATGGCAGAGGTTTTTCCTTTTAATTTTTTCTGCAAAACGTCAGCAATGGCCAATACACCCAGGCCAACCCAAATAGAGAAAGCGTAGAAAGAGCCAATATAGGAATAATCACGCTCACGGGGTTGAAAAGGTGTTTGATTCAGGTAGACAATAATAGCAATACCAGTCATAAGGAATAGCAGTCCTACCACCAAAGCATCATCGGGTTTTCGTTTTGATTGAAAAACCAGCCCGATA
>CAYMLS010000205.1:0-9588 GCA_964390665.1 uncultured Bacteroidales bacterium
ATTGTCATTCTTTTTTAGTTATGAGAGTTTTGCTCAATTCAAACTTGATGCTCAAATACGTCCTCTTGCAGAATACAGGCGTGGTTATGACCGCATGCCTTATGCCGATGAGAAAGCTGCCACATTTGTCGTTCAACGAACACGCCTGAATTTTGAGCACAGCCTGGAAAGAGTTACCAGTCATATTTCTTTTCAGGATGTCAGAACATTCGGAGAAGAAGAACAAAAAAGGGATGAACCTTCAATAACTTTGCATCAGGGATGGGTACAAATTGAAGCAAACAAAAATCTTTTTTTCAAAGTTGGACGACAACTTTTACAATACGACAGAGGACATTTCATTGGATGGAACAATTGGAATGACAATCAACAAAAGCATGATCTTTTTATGATCAGATTTGAGAATGAAACACAACACTTACATTTATCCACCGCCTGGAATAATGCCGGACAACCAAGATTTGGAAATGAATATAATGTTGATAATTATAAATTCATGCAAGTAGCAAGGGCATATACGCCATTTAGTCAGGACAGAGGTACTCTTTCCTTACTTGCTTTTGCTGATGGATATCAAAGTGAGAACAACACCGACGTGCTCTATGTGAGAGGAAATTACTCAGCTTTCATGACATATGACTTTTCAACATTTAATATAACTTTAAACCCTGCTGCCCAAAACGGAAAAACCCGCGATGGCGAAGATATTGCCGCTTACTATTTACTTGGAGAGATTGCTTCATCTTTTTCCGATAATCATAAGGGTGCACTTGGGTTTGTGTTTGTTTCGGGTAATGACCTGGAAGACACCGAAGATAATAAATCCAGAGTTTTTGATCCTACCTATAGCCGTGGAAACGGACCCAATGGATTTATGGATTATTTCACTGATTTCCCCAACGACAGTGGTGGTGCAGGATTTTGGGACTTTTATCTCAGCAATTCTTTAAGTATAACACCCAAAATTACTGCCAAACTGGATATTCATGCATTTTTCCTTGCTAACGATCATGTATTTCGTTTTGGAAGTGAAGCAAATGAAATCGTTGCTGTCGATCAGTACCTGGGATTAGAACCCGACTTTGTTTTGGAATACCAATTCAATGATTTTACTGAACTACAATTTGGTTATTCTTTTATGCTCGGAACAGAAAGCATGGAAATTGTTAAAGGAGGCGACAAAGACGAATGGGCACAATTTTCTTATTTAATGCTCACAGTTAAACCAAAACTATTTGGATATTAAGCAAAGAGCTTTATCATCGAACAGTTGTCAAAAAAAGACAGAGACCAATATTATATATTAAACACACTACTAATAAACGATTTAAAGCTATGAGTGAAACTACAAGTACAATGCTCAAGTCTTATTTATCATTTGAACTGGGCGAAGAAATGTTTGCTGCCGATGTAAGTAAAGTATTGGAAATACTCGAATTACGTCCTATAACAAAGGTACCTCGTTCACCATCCTACATGCGGGGTGTAATCAATCTGCGTGGCAATGTATTACCCGTTCTTGATACAAGGGTGAAATTTGGCATCAAAGCCAAGGAAGATACCGTGGATACCTGTATTGTAGTACTTAATGTTTTGATGGAAGGCGAAACACTTACACTGGGTGCTTTGGTTGATTCCGTGGAAGAAGTACTTGAACTTACGGATGGTGATATTGAACCCCCACCAACAATTGGAAGCAAATTTAATCCTGAATATCTGCATGGCATGGTTAAAATGGATGATGTTTTTATCATGGTACTTAATGTTGACAAGGTTTTCTCTACAGAAGAACTTGTTTTTGTTCAGGATACCACCGAAAAAACTGTTGAAGCAAAAGAAAAAGAAACAGCCGGATAAAATGTGGGCAACCGGGGATATTCTGTATTCCCGGTTATGTAGCAGCCCTTAACTGTTTGCCAGAAAACCAAAAACACTTTTCAAAACCTGGTTTACTTTTTTAAGTGCTATCTTATTTTGACTCCCACATCAATTTTATTGATTAATCATTTTAAACAGGAGGAATTATGAAATTTAAAGACTTAAAAATCGGAACCAAAATTCTTACGGGTTTTTTACTCGTATTGCTTATTGCTGTTGTTATTGGCGTAATAGGTATTTTGGGATTAAGAAATGTAGCCAACTCTTTCCATGAAGTGTCGGATGTTAGAATGCCCAGTGTGCAGTATCTTGCAGGCATGGAAACCAATCTGGAAAGATTGCAGCAAGGGTACACCAAGCTGCTTGATAACAATCTTTCACGCGCTGAAAGAGAGGAAGTACTTGCAGATATCAGCAACTACAGGGCAGAATATGTCAGGTACAATGAATTATTTGCCCCCCTTGATCAAACCGAGGAGGAGGCGAGGGTTTACGATGAAATGTTGCAACATCTGGAAACCTGGAGGAATATCAATACCCAGCAATTAGAAAGACTGCACGACGAACTGCTGCGCATCGATTTATTAAACCCAATGGAGGTAAACCGTGATCTGGAGCAATTTATGAAAGATCATTATGCCCTACAGGTGGAAACAGTCAATGCCATTCAGAATATGAATTCTTTTGATGGCGGTGAAGATGCCACAACATGCAATTTCGGGCAATGGCTACCCGATTTTAAAACGCAAAATACAGAAATCAATCGCAACATGAACAATATGATGGATGATCATGATGATTTTCATGCTGCCGTGCATCGCATCAAGCAATTTATAAGAGAAGGAAATCAACAGGCAGCAATGCAACACTACCAGGAAATAATGATCCCTGCTGCCAATAATGTGTTCAACTATTTCGCCCTTATCAATCGTGAAGCGCAAAATGCTGTTGATAATTTCGAAGAGATGAGTCGGGTCATTGCCATTGAATCTGCTGGTGCTCATGACAGTTTTATGGAATCCTTCAGGAAACTTTTTGATATTAATCTGGCAGTAGCAGAACAGGAAGTTGAATCTGGCGATGCAACCATTGTGCAGAGCAACACAACCATTGCCATCGCATTGATCGTGGGCATTGTTTTGGCATTATTCTTAGGTATTACCATCACAAGAATGGTTACCAAAGGAGTTGTTGAAGGAGTAGGCATTGCCGAAACGGTGGCCGAGGGCGACCTTACGGTGAAGATCGACCAATCGCTTACCGGACAGCATGACGAAATAGGACAATTGGCACGTGCCATGGAGAAAATGATCATAAAACTTAAAGATGTGATCGGCTCGGTTGTTACGGGTAGCGATAATATTGCCGCTGCCAGTCAGCAAATGTCATCCACAGCACAGGAAATGAGCCAGGGAGGCACCGAACAAGCCTCCTCTGCCGAAGAGGTTAGCTCCTCCATGGAGGAAATGGCCGCCAACATACAACAAAATACCGATAATGCAAGGCAAACCGAAAAGATCGCCAAGCATGCAGAATCTGGCATCATGGAGAGCAGCAAGGCTTCTGAACAGGCAGTGGGAGCTATGTGCGACATTGCCGAAAAAATAACCATTATTGGAGAAATTTCAAGACAAACCAATATACTGGCATTGAATGCTGCTGTGGAAGCTGCACGTGCAGGCGAACATGGTAAAGGATTTGCCGTAGTTGCGGCGGAAGTGCGCAAACTAGCTGAAAGATCGCAGGTAGCAGCCGCAGAGATCGATAAACTCTCCAAATTTGGTGTGGGTATATCTGAAGAAGCGGGTAGAAAACTAGCTGAAATCGTTCCTGAAATTCAGAAAACATCGCAACTGGTACAGGAAATTGCAGCTGCAAGCATTGAGCAGACCTCGGGTGCCGACCAGGTAAACAGCGCTATCCAGCAACTCAATCAGGTAACGCAACAAAATGCTGCCGCCAGTGAGGAAATGGCCACAAGTAGCGAAGAACTTGCCAGCCAAGCAGATCAATTGTTGGAGATGGTTTCCTACTTTAAACTTGATCAGAAAAGAGCTACTGCTGCAAGAAAAAAACAAAAAACACAACATGTAGTGAAACCAACAGAAAAATTCGGTTCGGATATTTTTGATCAATCCCAAAAGGATAACCAACATCAAAAACTCCCTAAAAATGGTACAACCCCTGAAAAAAATGGAGTATCCCTCAATATGGGAGGCAGCAGTGATGATGAATTCGAAAAGTTCTGAGTTTATTAGATCTCAGGGAGAATTTTGCAAGGGGTCTTGTAATGGAATTTGAACATGGTTGAATAATGTAAAAAGAAACGGTAATATAATTAAATGATAGAAAAGAAAAGGCAATGCAACCCCTTATGTATCCATTAAAACAAATGACGTCATATTTATTATTTTTTAAACACTGTTTAATTCTAACATCAAAAGAGTAAAAAATGCGTTTTAAAACAATCAAAGTCCGTATTATTGTCCCCGTAACAGCAATAGCTGTCGTTTTGGGGGTTGCAGCCTTTCTGATTATCAACAATATCAATCAGAATAAAATCGAGGATATTGCCAGGGAAGATAGTGAAGCATTTCAAAAAGTCTTCCTTCAGCAAATTGAGTCCATCAGCGAGCAGGCACTTTCCGTTTCTGCCGGTTTTGCCAGTCTTGACAATCTGCATGTTGCCTATGCCATTGAAAATGAAGAAAAAGGACGCGATACCTTGAAGTTGATGGTGAGTGATTACATGCAGTCTATGAAAAATATCACCAGATATACAGATGCACTCAATATCCATTTTCATAAACCACCAGCAAAGAGTTTTTTACGAACATGGCGACCCAAAGGTGATGGTGACGGTGGTGATGACCTATCTTCTTTTCGCTTTTCTGTATTAAAGATATCACAAACACAAACCCCCGTAAAAGGTATCGAAATAGGTCGGGGAGGTTTTGTAATCAGAGGAATTAGTCCCATATTCCATGAAAATAAATATATAGGGTCAGCGGAAAGTTTGTTTCCCTTTAATCAGCTTATTTCTCAAATGGTATTGGCAGAAAATGAGCATCTTATGGTGTTTCTTGATGATGAATCAGCCGAAATTGCCTGGAGACTTCAAGAAAACGAAAAGGTAGGTAGTTATACATTTGTTACTTCTGATCAGGTATATGATATCAGCAGTATCGAGGAAGATCATCTTCAGGCAGGACAAACAAATCCTTTTTTTGAGATCAAGGATAAGCAAGCCATTAGTGCCTTTCCTTTGCCGGATTTCAATGGTGAACCTTGCGGTGTGGTTTATTACTCAAAAGACCTGGATGAAATTATTGCCGGGGAAAACAAAGCCATGATCTCATTTCTTGCCGTTCTTGTTTTCACTTTGGCAGGCATGTTCTTGGTAATCTTTTACATTAGTGCCAACTATATTTCTGCACCCCTTAATAAACTCAATGCTGCCTTTCAAAAAGTATCCAAAGGCGAACTTGATGTTTCGGTTGATCTCAGTCAGGAAGATGAAATTGGAACGGTAGGGAAACAGTTAAATGAGATGCTCTCGCGCATCAGGGAAATCATCTTATCAGTGATAGATGTTTCAGAAGGGCTTAGCTCATCAAGCAACCAGATGAAAGGTGTTTCTTCTGAAGTAAGTGAAGGAGCTTCTTTACAGGCTTCATCCGTTGAGGAAGTATCTACTTCCATGGAGGAAATGGCTGCAAACATACAGCAAAATACCGATAATGCCAGGCAAACAGAAAAAATCACCCTAAAAGCTGCCAATGGTGTTGTGGAAGGAAGCAAAGCTGCAGAAGATTCCATTAAAGTAATGAATGATATTGCCGATAAAATATCTATCATTGGAGAAATATCAAGACAAACCAATATACTGGCATTGAATGCAGCTGTTGAAGCTGCACGGGCCGGTGAACATGGGAAAGGGTTTGCTGTAGTTGCCGGAGAGGTAAGAAAACTTGCGGAAAGATCTCAGATAGCAGCCAACGAAATAGAAAAATTGTCTTCCTCTGGGGTTGCTACTTCCGAAGAAGCTGGAAAAAAATTGTCTGCCATTGTACCAGAAATTGAAAAAACCTCGCAACTTATTCAAGAAATTGCTGCTGCCAGCATCGAACAAAATTCAGGTGCTGATCAGGTAAACAGTGCTGTGCAGCAACTTAACAATGTAACCCAACAAAATGCTGCCGCAAGTGAGCAAATGGCTTCCAGCAGTGATGAACTTTCAAAACAAGCTGATTTGCTACAGGAGATGGTTGCATTCTTTAAGGTTTCGAAAGAAATAAAATACACGAATCACTTATCCATTGAAAAAGATCAATTAGACAATCTTACAAAAAATGGTAAAGGATATAAAAACCCTTCCAATGATCACAGATCATCTGATTTAATATCTGAAACGAAAACCTGATTTGTTATACTTTTAGATATTTTACCAAAGGAAACATCTTTTGTACTGGTAAGAAATCACTTTACAGCATGATCAGATAATCATCCTGAAAAACTATACAGCCCTTGTAAAACAATAACTTATGAATATGAATGTAAAAGAATATACCAACATTGATCTTATCGATCAGGAAACAATGAATATGCTCAGGGAATATGCCAGGGGCAATCCTGAATTGGTAACTGATATTATCGATTCTTTTGTTCCGGAAGCAGATGAATTGATTGTGAAAATAGAAAAAGCCTCTCAATCTAAGGATTTTGAGCTTTTGCGAAGCAGTGTGCATTCCTTATCCGGAATAAGTGGATCAATAGGTGCATCGCAATTACGTGCTATAGCATCTGATAGCGAAAATGCCATCAAAACAGCAGAATATGAAAAGGCACTTTCGTTGACAAAACAGATTCCTGATGCTTACCGGGAATTGCTGGATCTGTTAAAAAAACTTTAGCGTTTTTTTCAGAGAAAACAGAAGGTCTTACTTAAAAGGAAAACAGGGCATGGTGAAGCAGAATGTACTCATTGTTGAAGATGATGTTATTATCGCCAATTTCATCAAAAGTAAATTGGAGGATATGGGATTTCATGTGCTCGATAAGATCAGGACCGGTGAAGAAGCATTGGAAAAAGCTTTGCAGCTGACACCCGATCTGATTCTCATGGATGTAATGCTACCCGGCAAAATAGACGGGATCAGTTGCGTTGAGCAAATAAGAAAAGAACTGGATGTTCCGGTTGTTTATCTTACAGCCAGTTCCGACAGTGAAACCATTGAGCGTTTGATGAGAACCGAACCCAATGGTTTTCTTATCAAGCCTTTTGATGAAAGGGTATTGTCTTCTGCCATCCAAATTGCCATTTTCAGGCATAAAACCAAAAAGGAACTACTGGAAGCAAAAGAAGCATTGCGCACAACCATTCAATCCATTGATGATATGGTTTTTGGGTTGAGCACAAGCGGTAAGTTCATACAAACCTTTCCAAAAGAAAACTACGAGCGGTTTGATTGTTTCCATCATGTGAAAATTCTGGGAAAAACTATCCGGGATGTTTTCCCTGCAGAAACATCTGACGGAATGATGCGGTGTATCAAAAAGGTACTCGAATTGCAAAAATCTCAGAATTTTGAGTTTTCTCTGCTTCACAATAACAATCTATTTTGGTTTAATGCAAGATTTACCATTCGCAAAGATGAGAAAAGCAACATTGCCGGCCTCACCATGGTGGTTTCAGATATTACCAGGGATAAAATCATACATGATGAACTGGTGGTAAGCCAGGAAAAACTTACCGAAGCACAAAATATAGCCCGATTGGGCAACTGCGATGTCTATTTCCATGAAAAACAATTCGTTTATAATGATATCTTTTTTGATATCCTTGATATTCAATCGCCGGGAGAAAAAAATGCTTTTACCGAAGAAACCATGTTACAGATCATACATCCTGATGACAGAACCCGTTACCGGATGTATCGCGGAAAACTGATCTCTGAATTTCAAAAGAATTTTTCCATTGATTTCCGGATTATTGATAAAAGTTCACAGGTCAGATATATTCATTCGGCAGGTAAAATATTTTATGATGAAAAAAAACAACCCAGCCGGATGATCATGACCATACAGGATGTTTCCTGGCAAAAGAATAATGAAAAGATCATTCATGACATGGAAATAGCCAGGAAAACAACCGATATGAAACAACGGTTCTTTGCCAAACTTAGTCATGAAATACGCAACCCCATCGGAGGCATTGTTGGATTATTGCATCTGATTGAAAAAACTGATCTGAGTGAAACCCAAAAGGAATACCTGGAGGCATTAAAAACATCTTCGGATACTTTGCTTAGTCTGGTAAATGATGTATTGGATTTTACCAAAATAGAATCGGGGATGATGAAGGTGAAAAATACAACCTTTCATATCAGGGAGATCATCAAAAATCTGAACACATTCTTTTCTGCAAAAGTGGATCATAAAAATATTGAGATATCTCATTATATTGACGATAAAATTCCCACTTACATCACCGCTGATGAAAATAAAATCGTGCAGGTGATCTCCAATTTCTTTACCAATGCCCTTAAGTTTACCCATAAAGGACATGTAAAGATTATTGCAGACTTTCGGAAACCAGAAAAAGAGGGTTTTATTCTCCAGATAAAAATAGAAGATACCGGTATTGGTATCAAAGCAGAGGATCAGCAAAAACTTTTCAAAGAATTTGCCCAGTTAGACAACCAAAACACCGGTTCTTATAAAGGAACCGGCTTGGGTTTGAGTATTAGCAAGCAGTTGGTTGAGTTGATGGGAGGGAAGATATTTCTTGAGAGTGAACCGGGCAAAGGGAGTACGTTTGGTTTTCAGGTTCCGGTAAGAACTGCCGACCCTTCCAATATAAAAGACAAATCATCGGATACAACACAAAGTCAACAACTCGATCTTTCGGTACTTTTGGTGGAAGACATGAAGGTAAACCAAAAAGTGATGAAACTCATGCTCGAAGAGATGGGATGCAAAGTAAACCTGGCATCCAATGGAGCCGAAGCCATAGAAATGCTGAAAGAGTCCAGTGTCAATGCATTTGATATCTTCCCGGATTTGCATTACGATATTATTCTGATGGATCATCTGATGCCGGTCATGGATGGTGTTACCGCCCTTCATCAATTGAAAAAGGAACACGAGCAACTCCCTGTCATCATTGTTCTTACCGCCGATGAATCTTTTGCCCATGATAACAAATATATCAATGAAGGATTTGATGATTGCCTCATAAAACCTGTGAAACCGAACCATTTGTTGGAAACCCTTACCCGGTGGAAAAAGAAAATTTCCACAGGAAGTGATCATGAAAAATTAAAATTGTTTACAAAGCAGGATATTAATGCCAAGCCGGTTGTAAATCAAAATACAATAAATCTCATTTTAAAAACTGCAAGGGAAAACAGATTTGATGTGCAACGGTTGTTTGGTTCTTTTATGGAAGACATGGAGGTGATCTATGAAAAAACCCTCAGTGCTGTGGAAATGAATGATCACAATGCATTAAACCTGATTGTTCTTTCCATCAAAGGGTTATCAGGAAATATTGGTGCCTCGCAATTGCACGCCACCGCTAAGCTGATTGACAGGTATTTAAGGAACGACCAATTGGAGGAAGCCAAAAATTTAATTCCGTTTTTGGCTGAGAAATATGCTGTTTTTAAAAGCCAGATCGAATCAGATTTTTTAGAAAAATCAACCCTG
>CAYMLS010000206.1:0-9485 GCA_964390665.1 uncultured Bacteroidales bacterium
GTGGGGCAGTGCCACCGGGAATATACAATCCCACCCTTTGAATGGGAACTGGTTTTTGCCAGCAAAATACACCGGGTGTGGTTTCTGTTTTCACCATCTGGCATTGCTGGGCACTGTGAAACTTCAAAATGTTGGCGGCCGCATGCTCAATGGCTTGCTTCAGTTCCTGGTCAATTTGATGCTGTGCGTCTTGTATTTCCTGTGCTGATACCTTCAGGATATCCAGTTGCACACCGTCGAAAGTACGGGTAAAATCGAGTAATGCCTGATTGCCATTGCGTTTTACGGCAAAAAAGATATCTTCAACCGCTTTATCCAGGTATTCAGAATCAAACCCGGGTCTTTTTAATAACCCCTTCCATTGTTCCTTCAGGGGGTTTTCGATGATTTCAATTTTGGTTTCCATATGTGAAGAATTGTATGCTTTAAATGTGCTAACAGAATTTATTTACTCTGGTAAAAAGACATTGAATCAGGGTGTGCTCACAGAAAATCTTTTTCCGAAATCAGATCACCATTTTTTCGATGGGAACAACGAGCAGCCCCTGGGCACCTGCCTCCTTGAGCTGATCAATGATCTCCCAGAACCGGTCTTCTGCAATTACTGAATGAACAGCACTCCACCCCTTGTCGGCCAAAGGTACAACCGTTGGACTTTTCATGCCGGGCAGGATGCTGATGATCTTATCAAGACTGTCATTGGGAGCGTTGAGCAACACATACTTATTGGTTCGCCCCTTCAGCACAGCGCTCATCCTGAAAAGTAGTTTTTCAAGGATCTGTTGTTTTTCGGGATTTTTGATTTCACCTCCTACCAAAACAGCTTCTGACTTCAAAACCACTTCAACCTCTTTCAATCCATTGCTTAGCAATGTACTGCCAGTACTTACAATATCGAAAATGGCACCAGAGAGCCCGATGGAGGGCGCTATTTCAACAGAACCTAAGATCTCGTGAATTTCGGCATTTACCTGATTTTCTTCAAGGTAATTTTTCAATATACGGGGATAGGATGTGGCGATGCGCTTACCTTCAAGATATTGAGGACCGGTATATTCTTCACTCCGGGGAATGGCAACCGACATGCGGCATCGGGCAAAACCCAGTTTGGATATAATTTCCAGGTCATTACCTTTTTCAAGCAATACGTTCTCGCCAAAAATACCCACATCAGCTACTCCATCAGCAATATATCCCGGAATATCGTCGTCGCGCAAATACAAGATCTCCACGGGGAAATTTTTACCTGCCGCCAGTAAGGTACGATTACCATTGCTCACATTAATTCCGCAATCTTTTAATAATTGTAAACTTTTTTCGCTTAACCTGCCTGATTTCTGAATGGCAATTCTTAATTTTTGCATTTTTTCCATTTATCGTTTATATTGATTACTTTCATTTCAAACAAAAGGTTCAAAGAAAGGCATAAAAAAAACCGTGAGCAAACGACCCACGGTTTTGTTTTATGCCTATCATCACAACATCAGCATTCCACTATTCCATGGGAACAAGATTTGAATGATGATGATGGATGCTAAAATATGTCATTTTTCTTTTTTTTGCAGCGGCAAATGTAACAGCTTATTTTGGGATTTCCAAATTAAATTTCCTGATCATCCAAAATGATTGCTGTTTTGGTTTAAAATTGAGCCCAATACAAAAAGTTTATTATCCATAAAACCAGGATGAAGGGGAGCTCGAAAAAGTCGATTTATATAAAACGGGTTTTCTGAGCGGAGCGAGGAACCGTAATTTGGCGAATCCAATCTCACTTTCGCTTCCACTGGAGGGGTGAAGAAAAAAACGATAAGTCCGAAGGACTTCAATGTGAATAACCCCGGGTGCAACCCGGGGATTGCGAGATCGCAGCAACACAGCAACTCCGACAGGAGTTGAATATCTTATAACCTGCCTAAGAAGGTAAATCATTCAACCGCTCCTTGTGATGATACCCTACGTGAGTTTTGAACGCTCGCAGGGTTTGGTGCTATTCAACCACTCCGTGGTTGCCAGAAGGCATAGTGCTTCCTTTTACCCCGCATACGATACGGGGTTATTCATATTCAATCCCTTTCGGGATTTTGCTTTTGGCGGTTACACAGAACCACATCATCCAGCTGGAGATTTAGCTTCGCTGCTGCTTCGTGGTCTTCCTTCGACACCAATGATTCTGAAATTTAATTTCCCCTCCGGCACCAAAGGAAAAAAATAATCACTTAACTTAGCATATTGTTCTTTTGATGGAAGATTCATGCATCCAAATCAGCAAAATAATCTGACAACCAATTCATAAAAAATACAGGTATGAAAACGATTGAAGAATTTCAGGAGTACTTTGAAAAAGACATGAGACCAGAAATGGAAATGCTTGACAAAAGACGGAAAAGAATTGTGAGCAGAAGCATCCGCCTGATCCTTTTTACCATTTTGGCATTGCTTGTTTTATGGGTTAGCCACAGTGCAGCAGAAGCAAAGTTTCAAAACCTGAATATATCCCTGTATTTTGGCATTGCCACAGCGATCATCATCATTCTCTTTTTTGTGTTTTGGCACAAATGGGCACACGACAAAACTTTTTACAAAGATTTTAAAAAACAGGTGATCGAACGTATTGTAAAGTATGTAAGTAATGACCTGACCTACGAACCCAATAATTTTATCGGATCCGATAGTTTTCAGCGCTCCAGGATTTTTCTGAAAAACGTTGACCGATACAAAGGAGATGATATGGTACACGGAAAACTGGATAAAACCCAGGTTTGGTTTTCGGAGGTAAAAGCAGAATACAAAACCACCACCACCGATAGCAAAGGAAAGACCCAAACCAAATGGCATACCATTTTCAAAGGTCTGTTTTTCATTGCCGATTTCAACAAACATTTTCAAACTTCTACCGTGGTAATGCCCAACCGCCTGGGCAGTGGTTTCCTCGGCAACTTTTTCAATAAAATAAACCTGACCCGGCGCGAAAAACATGTAAGCCTGGAAGACCCGGAATTTAACAAGCATTTTGTAGTATATGGAGATGACCAGATAGAAGCCCGCTACATACTCAGTCCTGCACTAATGCAAAGAATCACTGAATACAAGAAAAAACATGACAATCCTTTGTATATTTCTTTTGTCAATTCATTTCTCTACATTGCAAGTGCTTACAAAAAAAATCTTTTCGAACCCAATTACTTCAAAAAAATGACGCGGTTCAGCCTTGTGCAGGAGTATTTTGAAGACATCCATCTTGCTGTAAGCATTGTGGAAGAACTGAACCTGAACAACAGGATCTGGACAAAACAATAGTATTATTATCCAGATCAGCCTTTTCCGTTTCCTGAAGAACCATAGATTTTCCCTATTATTCTTTTCTGACAACAAAACTGTTCATAAACGAACAGTGTATTACCTATACCGTACACCCGGATGCCCTCCTTTTTCCTTTCCGATGAAATATCTTTTCTTATATTACTGATTATGTGTTTATTGAAACTTTTGGCATAGTAAATGATATCAAACAGTCAAACAGTCAAACAGTCAAACAATCAATAAAAATAAAATACAAACCATAAAATCTTTATACGATGAAAACTTTCAACACAATTATCCAGACAATTATCTTTTCTCTCATTTTCAACCTTTCTTTTGCATCCGGATTTGAAACCTTTAAAATGAAAATGAACAACGGACAAACAATAGAGATCTTTCAAAAAACAGAAGAATGCCTCCAGGAAAAGATTCCGGGACATGATCAAACGATCAGGACTTTCCTGCAAAAAAAATCAACCATTGCTGCACTTCCTTCTTATACTGAAAAAACACTGAACGAAGAAGATTTTGCAGGAGCAACAATGGTAAAGGAAGAAAGAGCATCTTTCCAAATTTCAGACGAAGAAAAAGAATTCATGGCAACCCTTGCAGTGCTGATAAAACCAGAAAAAGAATTAAATGAATCAGATTTAAATACCAGCAAGATCTACCATAAAATGATGAATGAAAAGGTAAATGATTCGCTTTCTGCTGAAAAACTGCAACAATTTATCAAACCTGAAAAAGAACTGAGCGAAGAATTGAATTACAAAACTTTATGTGCTCAGGAACTTACCAAATAACTCTCCTGAAATTTGCAACCTGAAAACAAGCAAATTAAAACCGTTCTCTGATATCAAAGGAGAGCGGTTTTTTTTGTTTAGAAAAGCAACCTGTCTGAAATACACGGATTAAGCAAGAAAACGCCAAATACTTCGCTATTCCGGTTTTTGAACCGAGCCACTACCATATTATTTTTGACACGTAAGCGGATGATCATTTCACCCGGAACTAGTTTGAATGTGTCAGACATTATTGGTGCAATCTGAATTGATATCAAAAAGATTTTTGTTTCTGGTACCGGAATATATTTATGGTACATCCCCTTATGTTCGGAATATTCGCAAAAACAGCAGAGAACAATGGCTTCATGCCGGTGAAAGTGTTGGTATTTCTGAAAGTTTCAGGTGTGATCGGGGTGCTTTAATCGTTGATGTTGATTTAGAGTAAACTGGTTTTATAAATTGGATGGATACTTACTCAATTTATCATCAACATCCTCCATCATACTTTTGATTATTGCAATGATTCGAAAGTGAACAAATCTGTTGTCTTTATTATTTTTTATAATATCGTCATGTAAGAATCTCAACAGAGCAAGTTTTTGCTCCATACGATCTGAAAAACTTGTCACTGACACAATGAAAATATCCAGCCAGGCCTGAAATTCTAAAACACTGATAGTTTTATTTCGAGCGAAGAAATAGCTTAACCTGAGTTTATCATCGCCAGGCAAGTAATCATAGTTTTTATCATGAATCAATTTCGTTTGTTCAAGAATTTTCATCAAAGAATCCTGAAGATTTGAGTTGTGCAGATTTTCAACTATTTGATCAACATCATCTGGGTTATATTCACCTCCTAAAGATATACCTGCTTCAAAAAATCCTGTAAGAGGACATTCAGGAATTATTTTTCTTAGTTTATTGAGTTTTTTGAATAATTCTTTTTGGCCCACATCAAAATTCGAAATAATCTCATGAATCAAATCATCTGCTTTTTCCTTCTCTTTTTTATTCAAATTCAATTCATCAAGTAAATCACCAGAGACACTATCGCTTAACAAACCGGGAACATCAAGGTCAAAAAACGCATCATAAAACCGATCAACCTCATCTTTATCTGTCAGTATTTCGGCAAATTTTTGAGTTAAATAAATCAATTCATCTGCTTCCTCCTCCTTTAAATTGCCATCATACAGGGCATCATATAAATCATAAAATTTTTCGATATCCGTTTTCAACTCTTTATAAAGTTCAGAGTCTTTATCAATAGGAAAATCAGGAGGTATCTCATCCGTTTCATCCATCTCATCACCCATGGAAACGTAATTATAACCATCGCTGCCTACTGCATTCTCCAGCTTGTCAATGATTGTTTGTGGGTTACCCAACTTATTAATATCCGTATAATTTTCAAGTATAAAAAATGGTTTACCATCCTTACCACACTCAATGTCAATCAGTTCAACATTATTATCGTCTTCCTCAAGCATGAATTTGGTGATGGCAAAATCCTTATGAGGTTCAATATCAAACTCGTAAGCATATTCCAACCCGGCATAAACAATGTTATGAGCAAGCGTGTAATCGATTTGTTCATATTCAACTCCATTATCTGTTTGAAAAATCATCTCCTTCATCTCATCATAGTCCTCTGAAGGAAAATTAAACCAATAATTGGTATAAATAATACCCAGGCAATACAAATCCACCACAAACATGGCAAAAGAATAATTGCCATTTACATGTTTCCTGCTGATAAGTACTACCGGTTGTCGGCTTTCTTCCCAACCTGTAGTTACAAAACATTCATACACAGGCACCTGCCTTAACCGGGTTTGAAAATACTTCTTCGGACTTAAACTAATCTGTTGTTTGCCGCTTGATTTCTTTGCCATAATTATATGATTTGAGGAGCAAAAGTAAATATCATATGGCAAAATATAAAGAAAAGTATTTCCAAAACAACAATTTGGCAATCCAACCCAGACCCATACCTACCTGCCGGATAATCCATCCATCCGTTTCAAAAACTCATCCTTCTTTCGAGGTGAAAGATAGACAGTATCTCCATTATTCATCACAATAGAGCCACCGTCGCTGCGGATATACTTTTTTACTTCTGTCAGATTAATCAGCTCACCCATCCAAACCCTTCAATCTTCTAAACCTTCTTAATCTTCTAAATCACCTAACCCATCTAAACAATTGTCTCAGTTTTACAAAAATGTTAACAAATTATCTTCCTGAATTGAAAGGACTTATCTGAAAAACACAAATCAACCGAAAAAATATCTGGTTATATCCTATTCCATAAATTAAAAAAAATTACATTTGAAAAAAGTTTTGGGAAACGTTTGTAATGGTATCACACCTTAGACAGACCCTTTACAGGAAAACAAAAAGTATTTTATTCTGCAACTTCACTATCATGAAAGTTTTTCTTGCATTCATTTTTACAACAATTTATGTATCTGTTCAGGCACAAGTTACATTTACCCTGGTATCTGTACCTGATTATACACCTGATGGAGATCAGATATACATTGCAGGGAGTTTTAATGGATGGAATCCGGGCGATGCCGATTATGTGCTTGAAAAAAATGACAGCGATCTTTGGGAAATTACCCTTCATGGATATTCAAATGGGGAAACCATTACGTTTAAGTTTACACGTGGCAACTGGGAAACGGTAGAAAAAGGTGCCGACGAAGAAGAAATTGACAACCGCTCTTTTACTTTTGGCAATGGGCAAAGTGTTGATGTAACCATCCTTAACTGGGCAGATAATAATGGCGGTAGTGATAATGGTTCAACCGCCGCTGAAAATGTACATACCATGAGTGAAAATTTTTATATACCTCAACTGGATCGCAACCGACGAATCTGGGTCTATCTGCCACCAGATTATGATCAGTCGGGAGAAAGTTATCCTGTCATTTACATGCACGACGGTCAAAACCTCTTTGATGTACAAACAGCATTCATTGGAGAATGGGAAGTGGATGAAACGTTTAACGACATGGCATCACGCGGTTACAATGTCCCGATCGTAGTGGGTATCGACAATGGTGGAGGTCACAGAGCGAATGAATATTTACCCTACTTCTTTGAGCCTTTGAATGCTGGTGGCGAAGGCGACGAATTCATGGCATTTATTGTGGAAACGTTAAAACCCCATATTGATAACGAATACAGAACCATGCCCGGAAGGGAAAGTACGGGTATAATCGGGAGTTCCTTTGGGGGTGTTATCTCCTTTTACGGAGCATTAAAATACCAGGATGTTTTTAGTAAATGTGCACCGTTCTCTCCTGCCTATTGGGCAAACTACGAACCTCTTTTTGCCGATCTGGCAGAAACAGGATTGATACACGATGTTCGTTTTTATCAAAATGCAGGTGAAAATGAGGGGGATCAGTACATCCAGGCAATGCACCAAATGGAAGAGGCACTTAACAATGAAGGATTTAACAATACAATTTCTAAAGTAATTGCAGGAGGAGATCATAACGAAGCAACCTGGGCAGGAGATCTCGAAAATGCTTACCTGTGGCTATTCCCTGAGTATTCATCAAACACTGGTACAGATATTTACAGGGTTGATCCTGAATTACAACCCCATTTGTATCCCAATCCGGTAAAAGATATCCTGAACATACAATTGGGTGATGATTCAAAAGTATGTTCTATTCAAATCACAGGCATTAATGGTCAGCTAGTAAGGGAATACAATGGTACAATGCAAATAATACATGTGGCTGACCTGAACCCTGGTATTTACTATATTTCCATTCAGTCGGATCATACAAGAACCGTGGAGAGTTTTGTTAAGTATTGATATCAATCTCAAAATTTCGCCCTATAAAGAACTATAAAGCAGGTTTTTGAAAAAGCGTTATACCTACCCTTTGAATATGATCTAAAAGATCGGTATTGCTGATCTGATGGTATAAACAGATATCAATTTTATATGGCAGGTTAAGGTCATCTAATTCATTATCAATCATTTGTAGTTGGGTTAAATTCAAATTTTCCCCTTTTAAAACAATATCTATATCAGACCCCTCACGAAAATTACCCATTGCCCGCGAACCAAACAGTAAGGCTACCTCCAAATCCGGGTATTTTGAAAATATACTTCTAAATTTTTCTAGTATTTGAGGGTTTAATCCGTACATTACTCTTTTCCAAAAAGTTTACCTTGTTTGCCACTACGTTTTACTTCCATTTGATTTCTGAAATCTTTAAGTACAGGATAAAAATATACTAATATCTTTTCAAATATATCATTGGCAGTGTCTTCGTTGTAGGTATGAGAGGTCATATTTCGGGCTGTTATCATATCCATCCAAACTGCACCATCTGTTATCAGACCTGCACTAAATGCTTCTTTGGTGGCATCTTTTGATCCGTAAATTTTCACATTACCCACATCAGACAGAAAATCTTTTATCACCTTCCATGCCAATTCATGTGTGTACTCAAAACGCTGTATGATACCCTCTTTAATGATATCATCAAGGAATGCATCTTCATCAATCTGACCCGCTTTGTTCATCTTGTAATCAGATTCAATTTTTTGAATGCCTTCTTTCAATTTATCAAAAGCTTTTACAAAATTTGAAAATCGTTGAATCCATCTTACGTCATCCATTTTTATGTGATAGATATGAAAGTTAGTAAATACAGTTTACTATTATATCAAAAACAAAGGTAATTGTTTTGAAAATAAAAGATCAGAGCATCAGTTATATAGTGTCAGCAAGAAAACTCACGGTTTTTTGTGTGCTTGATAAAGAAAGCGTCAAATGCAAGGCGGGCGATGACTGAAAAACAGGAGTTTACTTTTCGTAATCGACTGTTTTGATGGCGAGCCCAACGTTTACCCACATTTCATTTTGGGCAGCAGTTGGCGTTTTCTTGCAAGCACTATATATCACCAATTATCTTATTATCAAATGTTTATCACTTTTCACCAATTTTACCCATTACGTGCAATAATCTTTAGTCGTTCCGGATCAAGGATTTGAATGTTTTTTCCTGAAACAGTCAGAACGTTATCCCGTTGCAGCGAAGAAAGACTGGTTATGACACTTTCACGCGAATATCCTATCATATCGGCAAGTTCTATGCGGGAAAAGGGCATTTGAAATTCATGAGTTTTAAAAATATTCGCCAACTCCATCAGCACAGTGCAAATGGCACCATCCACATTTTTATGACTCAGGTGAATGAGGTCATGTACAATTTTATTGGTCATCAACGACATCAGTTGAACAATGTTAACTGCAAATTCACCATTTTCGCGAATCAATTGTTCGAAAACTGCACGGTCGATCAGTCTGACCCTGGAAGGTATGATGGCTAGGGCGGAGAAATCAAAACTACGTTTCACAAAAG
>CAYMLS010000207.1:0-9469 GCA_964390665.1 uncultured Bacteroidales bacterium
AACAAAACAAAATTTACACGAATGTCTAAAAACAAGTTTTTAGACTGTACTCATAATTTGAAAAACAATATAAGCATGGACTCTAATTTTAAAATTCACGAACTTAAATTCCAAACCAATGAATCGGATAATCACAGTTTTTACAATAATATCAGCCCTGATTATGATGGGGTTTACAGAAGCCCCCATAGAAAAAACAAATTCTCCTTCATCTGAAGAAGTATGGGGAGTTGACTTCTTTGATGATTTTGACACCTTTGACACCAGCAACTGGCAGGATCAGCGGATTTGGGTAAACAACGAAAAACAGTGCTATGTGCCTGATGGTAAATACGGAACCCGCGAGGTAAGCAACGGAACCCTAAAACTAAAAATGATCAATATTGGCGAAGAGATTGAGTGTGATAATTTCGATAAAC
Source organism: uncultured Bacteroidales bacterium (assembly GCA_964390665.1). Classification (GTDB taxonomy): domain Bacteria; phylum Bacteroidota; class Bacteroidia; order Bacteroidales; family UBA7960; genus SKVR01. The sequence goes on from CAYMLS010000207.1 coordinate 420, forward strand.
ATGGCAATCAACAAGCAAATACAAAATACGTTGCTGGTCGAATTTGCTCAAAAAACAGGCAGGAATTTGTAAAGGGAAAGTGGACTGCCCGTTTACGACTCCACACACAGGGCGAACCAAGCATGTTTCCGGCGTGGTGGATATTGGGTGCCCGGAATAATGAGCCACCAGTACAGGAAGATGACGAAGATATTTGCTGGCCACTTACAGGTTCAGGTGAAATAGATATTTTCGAACACCATGGCGACGGACAAAACAACCACTTTACAACAGGGGCCATCAAAAGCCTTGGAGAATGCGATAAAGGCGACTGGTGGAGCACACGTACCGGGGTTGACGCTACATTGGAAGAGTACCATGAATATTCGGTTGAATGGGAAGGTGAAGATCTTGTTTACAGGTTAGATGGGGTTGAAGTTTACCGAAACGAAGGCTTGGGCGATAACTACCCTGAACCCATGTTTGCTATTTTAAATTATGCCAAGATTTCCGATACTCCCATGGAAGGAGAATGGGTAATGGAAGTAGATTGGGTAAAACATGAATACCGAAAATAAATCGAACTTTTAAATCGTATTGGCGGACGCTTTACTGGTATTAACCAATAGTAATCTCATTGATAATCAAAGCTTATTAACTCTTTGATATGAAAATTGAACACCCATTAATAAAGTATCCGTATATAACCAATGGAGAAATACCAATGGAGCAGGTGGAAGCGCTGGTTGAAAAATGTAAAGAGCTGACCTTTACCCCATAATGCCTGTAAATCAAACCGAAATAACATCGGGAAAACCATGAGTTTTCTTGCTATTACAATCAACCCCATCAGATTAACAAAGTATATTAACTTTATAATATGGTCCCTGATCATGACAAAAAAAACCTACACTATATTCATTTCGCTTATCGTGGCCTTAGGAGGTTTCCTTCTGGGGTTTGACAGTGCGGTGATTTCGGGTGCTGTTCCTTTTTACCGTGAGACATTTGGATTAGACTCCGGCTCCATGCTGATAGGGTTTTCCGTTAGCTCACTCATTTTGGGTGCAATTATGGGAAACATCATTTCAGGGAGACTGGCAGACCGTTTCGGACGCAGAAAGATGCTGATGTTTACAGCTGTATTATTTACACTAAGCGCTATTACCTCCGCACTTGCCAGCGACATTATTGTTTTCCTTATCGCTCGTATTTTAGGAGGACTGGGAGTAGGGATAGCCATTCTTGTAGCTCCCATGTATATTGCTGAAATTGCACCGCGAAAACTCAGGGGCACCCTGGTTACCTTCAATCAGCTCAATATAGTACTGGGAATTTCCATAGCTTATTTTTCCAATTATTATTTCCAGCAAACCATTGCCGATCCTGACTTGAAGTGGCGAATCATGCTTGGGGTTGAGGCAGTGCCTGCAATCATTTACCTTGCCCTGCTTTTTACTGTACCCCGCAGCCCAAGATGGCTCATGCAAAAAGGGATGGATGACGAGGCCCTGAGTGTATTGGTAAAAGTTCATGGGAAAGCCCAGTCGTATATTGAATACCAGGAAATTGACAGAAGCCTGAAAGAAGAAGTGAATCGCGATAAATCCCGCTTTTCTGATGTGTTTTCTTCACGTATGAAAACCGTGCTGATCATTGGATTTGGTATTGCCTTTTTTCAGCAGATAACCGGCATAAATGCCATTTTCTATTACGCCCCCATGATTTTTGAAATGGCAGGTGGAGGTAAAGATGCTGCTTTTTTGCAGGCCGCTATCTTGGGTGTTACCAATGTTGTAATGACTGTGGTTGCCATGTTTCTTATCGATAGTCTGGGACGTAAGCCTTTGCTCTATATGGGTGCATCCGGTATTTTTATTTCGCTTGCTATTGTGGGATTTTCATTTCAGAATGCCCAATACAATATTGACCAGGTCAGCATGGAGTCGCTTATGGAAGAGGTTGTTGAGATGGAAGCTGATACAGTGCATCTTGACAATATTCAAAAGCTTACGGAACCCGAAGACAGGGTTTTTGAAAACGAAGTGGCTTTTTTCTCCCTTGTAAAAGAAAAAGTGGGACAGGATACCTACAACAGCTTTAAAGAGATCATACTGAAACATAGTATTACCATTAATGGAATTTGGGTTTTGGTGGGACTGATCATGTTCGTGGCATCATTTGCCATCTCTATGGGGCCGGTTATGTGGACTTTGCTTTCAGAAATTTTCCCCAACAAGCTTCGTGGTCTGGCCATATCCATCATGGGTTTCTGGAATTCAATAGTGAGTTTTTCCGTGGCAACAGTATTCCCTGCGCAGCTGGAATTTATGGGCTCCGGGAACACCTATCTTATCTATTCCTTTTTTGGGCTTCTTACCCTGCTTTTCGTATGGCGGTTTGTACCTGAAACCAAAGGGAAATCGCTGGAAGAATTAGAATCTAAACTCATTAAATAATGATAATGAACCGAGCATCTGTTTGTAATTTGATTAAATAAATCCCCGTTCTTTTCTTACGGGGGAGCTCGCTAAAAATCTAACTAACTGCTTAACATGCCGATAATTATAATCATGTGCGTGTGTGTCGAAATTTTTGTTATGCTCGGTTCATATACTTTCAAACCGTCAGAAACCTTTCATAAAAAGAAAGTAGAGTCTGGCAATTAATTGCAGGTAGAATCAAACAATGATCAAAAGAAGGAAAGAACAAGTAATATTTTATTTATATTCGCTTTCGAATTTTGAATGAGTAACTTACTACCATCTGAAAATGCGAATCAAATATTAAGAAAAAAAAATTTTTCATGCTATGAAACGTTTAATTCTGATGTTGTTCTTTCTTGTGATGTTTAAAGCAAACATCTGGGCGAAATCCAATCAACCCAATTTTATCATTTTCATTGCCGATGATGTAAGTTGGAATGATTTTGCCTGCTATGGCAATCCGAATGTAAAAACGCCCAACATTGACCGCATTGCCGACAATGGCATAAAGTTTACAAACACCTATCTTACAGCGAGTTCATGCAGTCCCAGTCGCAATAGTATCCTTACGGGTCGCTATCCACACAATACCGGGGCACCCGAACTGCATACCCAACCCCCTCAATGGATGCTTTCTTTTCCGGAAGTTCTGAACGAAAATGGTTATTACACCGGATTTTCGGGCAAGTTTCACTCCCATGATTTTGCATCCAAGGGTTTTGATATCATTTCCAAAGATTATGAAGAGATTGGCAACAGTGGATCAGACAGTTGGGTAAGTACTCTTAACAGCCGCCCTGATGATCAACCCTTTTTCATGTGGTTTGCTGCTTTGGATGCTCACAGGGCATGGGGCGAAAACCGGTTTTCAGGTACCCACCATCCTGACAGTATAAAGGTGCCTTTTTATCTGGCAGATGCACCGGATACAAGAGAAGATCTGGCACAATATTATGATGAGGTCTACCGGTTTGATTACCGGATAGGAGAGGTATTAGGCGAACTGGAGAAACAGGGCGATCTGGAAAACACTTTTGTGATCATCATGGCAGACAATGGCAGACCATTCCCACATTCCAAAACAAGGGTGAACGATCGGGGAATGAAAACGCCCTTTATCGTTTGTTGGCCGTCAGAAATACCGCAGAAACCGCAAATTTCTCAAAGTCTGGTAAGTGCTATCGATATTGCCCCTACCATCCTTTCGCTGGCAGAGTTGGATGTTGCATCCTCTTTCCAGGGGAGAAGTTTTGAGAGATTACTGAAAGATCCCACACAAAAGTTCAGGAACTATATTTTTGCCGAGCACAACTGGCATGATTACGAGGCACACGAGCGAATGGTGCGGGATGAAAACTATATGTATATCCTGAATTCACGTCCTTTGTCGCCCAACATGGGGCCGGCAGATGCTGTGGAAAGTCCGACTCATAAAGATCTGACCACCCTGAAAGCAAAGGGGCAACTCAGTGCAGCACAGGCAGATGTTTTTGTAACTCCACGCCCGTCAGAAGAATTCTATGATTATCGTTTTGATTCGCTGCAGGTGGTGAATGTGGCCTCCATGCCCCAATACCAGGAGCAACTCAATGAGTTAAGAAGCGTATTGCAGCAATGGATGGATGAAACCGGTGATGACATCCCGGCAAATCTCACCAAAGACTGGTTTTTAAGGATGCCCGGATATATACAAACAAGAAATCATCAGATCAGAGGTAACTTACCCGGAAATAAGAACAATGCCACTAAAAATAACAACAGTGGACCATTCTAAATAGTGTCAGCAAGAAAACTCACGATTTTAGATGTGCTTGATAGATAATTGATTTTTCCTTTTGCCAAACCTTGAGTATTTTTCCCGGATGACCAATTTGGTAACTCCAAAACCCATCCATCCCGAAAATAAAAAATATGATTGTAATTTAGCCGGACGCACATTGCAAAATCCACACATAACATTCAAGAATGGAGAATAAAAAAGAGCAGTTTCTGAAATTATTCAAAGAGGGGTTGGAAAAGCAAAGTTTGCACAAACTTACCCTGAGTAAACCCCAAAATAAGCGCAGCGATTTAAAGAATGTGATTTTCACCCTTGTAAAAATCAAGAAAGGATTGATGATCAACACGGTTTTTCGACACATTTCGCAGGATATAACAAAGAATTTAAACCCGGCAGAATCCGCTGAAAAGATCGCAGAACTGTTGCAAAGTACTTTCTGGCAGGCGGATATGTACCTGCAGCAGGAAAACATTAAACTTACCATTTCCCCATCGGGGAAAACAAAACTGATACGCCATGATTTACCGGAAATAAAACCCGTAGCACTTGAACATAACCGCCATAAAAAAAGAACCATCGAACCCCGGGGAAACTTTTACCTGCGCGAGCTGGGTGTGGTAAGCATAATGGGTACGGTGCGTCCGGGTTTGAAAGATAAATATCTGCAGATCAACCGGTACATCGATCTGCTGACCCCTGCCATTCAGGCGCTGGAAACCAGGAAAACAATCCGTGTTGCTGATATGGGGTCGGGGAAAGGATACCTTACTTTCGCCCTTTACGATCATATGGTCAACAACTTATGTTTAGATGTTTCCATGACGGGTGTGGAGATGAGAAAAAACCTGGTGGATCAGTGCAATACGATTGCCCGGAAAAGCAAATTCTCAGGGTTACACTTTCAGGAAGGTACCATTTTGGAAAGTCAAACGGCAGATATTGACATCCTTATTGCTTTGCATGCCTGCGATACGGCTACCGACGAAGCCATCAGCAAGGGGATCGCCGGTCGTTCTTCTTTGATTGTAGTAGCGCCCTGTTGCCAAAAGCAGATCCGCAGGCAAATGAATCCTACCGGATTTTTGAAGGGATTTTTAAAACATGGACTTCTCCGGGGGAAACAAGCGGATATTATCACAGATGCTTTGCGCTCCATGTTCCTGGAATGGGCAGGATATAAAACGAAGGTCGTGGAGTTTATCGATACGGCACACACCCCTAAAAATCTGCTCATTATTGCACAAAAAGTTTCCAGAACCGAAAAGGAAAAACAAAAGATCAGGGAAAACATACTACAGATCAAGTCGTTGTTTGGCATTGAATATCATCATCTGGAGCAACTTCTTCCGGGGTTTTAAAAGATGATAGATCATTGCTCCCCACTTTTTCGACGCTCTTTATAATTCTGTCTTTTGCTGTGATAAGTCTGGCAAAAAACACCCAGTTTGTAAATGTCTAACAACTTCAGACGGGGTTTACCACTTTTCAGTTGTTTTTCTACCGCTGAGCGCCATTGGGGAAAGAGAAATGCAAAAACTACGGTCATTTTTGCCTTCCTGACCTTTTCAAATGCACTTATCAATCTTACATGTTTCCTGAGTGATGCTCTGTAATGCTCAAGGGAGTAGATATAAACCAGGTTGGTAACGGCATGCCGCGTTTTGTCGAGAAACTCCTGGTCGGTTTGCAATCCTATGTGCAACAACGGGTTGTCAATATGGGTCAAGGCAACATTATGTTGATGGAGGTCAATACCAAACAGGGTATCTTCATGACCGTAACCCTCTATATCTTCATGAAACCTGACACGATCAAACAGATATTTTCTGATCATAAAATTATTGGTCATAAAAGACCGGAAAGGATGCCTGCTTCTTTCCGGTGCACTTCTCACCTCACGGTTTTTGCCATAAAACCAATGTAAAAAAGTTTCTTTTTCTTCGGGGTTGGTTTTATAGGTTCTTCCCCCGCAAATTACGTGTGAGGATTTCACCGTCTGTTCCAGGTATCGTTTCAGGTACTGGTCATCGGGGCATTGAGAGTCACAATCCATAAAAATGATCCAGTCAAAAGATGCCAGAGAAGCACACAGGTTTCTGATCCTGCTTCTACCTGTATTTTTGTTGAGCTGGTGATACACTATTTGATCCCGGGAAGAAAGTGTTGCATTCATTTTCCGGAAAGACTCATCTGATGCGTCATCCACAATCAATATCTCGAAGTCGATCTTCAGCATCACACCTTGCCGGTGCAGATCCTTTACAAGGGGGCGGATATCAAAATTATATGCAGGTATGCAGATGCTGATCATAAGAAACAGGAATTATAACGGTTGCACATATAATATAATCTGTTGCCGGTCTATTTTTTCCAAAAAACAGGTGTAAAGAGCAACAAAACCGTAAAAAGCTCGAGACGCCCCAGCAACATAAAAAACGACAGAAACCATTTACCTGCTGCCGGAATATGAGCATAATTATCAACCGGTCCTACGTTCCCAATGGCAGGACCTACATTACCCAGTGTTGCGGCAACAGCACCCAGGGAAGAAGTAAAATCAAGTCCGAGAATAGACATGATACCGGCACCAACCATAAAAACAGTGATGTATAGCAGAAAAAAAGCAAGGAAATTATAAATGATCTCGGCAGGAATGGTTTTTCCTTCCAAACGGGTTGGCAATACGGCATGGGGATGAATAAGTCTTTTGAACTCCTGACCAAGATTTTTTAAAAGCAGCAAATGTCTGATCATTTTCATGCCCCCGGCAGTAGATCCGATACATCCCCCGGTAAACATTAGTAAAAACAAGGTAAACCATAAGAACCCCTTCCATTGCAGGTAATCTGCTGATACAAAACCAGTAGTGGTAATAATGGAAACAATCTGAAAAAGACTATCGCGAAAAGCTTGTTCAATACCTGCTTGATGAAAATAAATAATGCTGATGGTAAAAAGGACAGAAAAAACAAGCATGAGAAGCAAATAAAAGCGGAACTCTTCGTTATCACGTAATCTGGTAAACTGGCCTTTTAAAGCAAAGTAATGTAGTGTGAAGTTGGTACCTGCCAGAATCATAAAAAATATAATCACATATTGTATGTAGGGAGAAAAACCGATAATACTGTCGTTGCGGGTTGAAAAGCCGCCGGTAGCCAAAGTGCTGAATGAATGGTTGATCGCATCAAAGAAACTCATACCACCGAGCATGAGCAACAGGCAACAAACCATGGTTAAGAGCAGATATATGAGCCAAAGACGTTTGGCTGTTTCAGTGATCCGTGGATGAAGACGGGCGGGTGTTGTGCCTGGTGCTTCGGCAACAAATAGCTGCATGCCTCCCACACCCAGAATGGGAAGGATGGCCAGGGTAAGAACAATAATCCCCATCCCACCCAACCAATGCGTAAGACTTCTCCAGAAAAGCAAACTCGCCGGCATGGCTTCAATATTGCTGAGAATGGATGCTCCCGTGGTGGTAAAACCAGAAATGGTTTCAAAAAAAGCATCGGTGTAAGAAGGGATATGACCAGATAAATAAAACGGCAACGAACCGAAAATACTGATAAAGATCCAGGTGAAAGTGACAATGATGTAACCTTCTTTTTTTCCAATATTCTGTTGGTTTTTGTCGCGGGAAAGCTGGTAAAACGACAATCCAAATCCAAAAGTAATAACCACGCTGATCAGAATGGATTTTGTAACACCTTGCTGATAAACAATTTCCCACAAAGCGCTTGTTGCCATAAAGCCCGACAACAACATGAGGAGTATGCCGATGAATTTAAAAATTCTTTTAAAGTTGATCTCTGTGGAAGTGGTCATACGATAAGGCGTTCAAATAATTCAGCTTCTGAATAAGCGGTCTACTCCGTCGAAAGCTTCCGGCAATGTAAATACAACCACCTGATCACCAGGCAGTATCTGTAAATCACCCCGGGCGATAATGCCTACATTGTCGCGAATAACTCCCCCAACAATTGCAGCAGACGGAAATTTTAGTTTGCTGATAGGTTTCTGTGTGATGGGTGAACCCGCTTTTGCTTTAAATTCAAAAATCTCTGCATCGATCCCATTGAGGCATTTGGTGGAAACCACTTCAGCTTTCATGGTAAAGCGAATGATATAACTTGCTGTAGCCAATTTTTTATTGATGATGGTATCAATGCCTATATTCTGTGATATTTCAATAAAATTAATGTTCTCGACCAATGCAATGGTTTTCCTCACGCCATATTTCTTGGCGATCAGGCAGGTTAAAATGTTGGTTTCAGAATTATTTGTAACAGCAATGATGGCATCCATAGATTGTATATTCTCTTTCTCAAGCAAAGAGATATCATGGGCATCACCAGTGATCACCATTGTTCCGGGAAGTTCATCGGCCAGTTTCGATGTCCTTTCAGGATTCATCTCAAACATTTTTACCTTGTAATCCTTCTGAAGGTTTTTGGCGGTGAGGGTTCCAACAGTGCCTCCGCCAATAATCATAATGTTTTTGATCTCAAAACTTTTTTTCCCTCCCAACTCAAGGAGAGAATTGATTCCCTCGGGTTTGGTAACCACATACGCCAGGTCATTTTCCTTAAAAACATCTTCCCCTCTGGGAATCATTGTTTTAGACCTTCGATGAAGGGCAACGGCCCGAAAATCCAGTTCCTGATTTTCTGTAGCGATCTGGTTGAGGGTTTTTCCCAGCACAGGAGCATGCTTTTCAAGTCTGATAAGCATAAGCGATAGTTGCTTCTCAGTAAAATCGAAGATCTCTGTAGCTGCTGTGTTGGTGATCAGATTGGTGATCTCTT
>CAYMLS010000208.1:0-9404 GCA_964390665.1 uncultured Bacteroidales bacterium
AATACATATGCCCTGACTTCAAAAGTTATGAACCATGTTGGTTGTGTAATCAGATGCTCTTTTTTGGTTTTGGGGTGATATTTTTCATCCGGAAAATTGAAGATAACTTACATTTTTAATTCAGAGGGAAATCTCAAAGCTTTCACCAGACATCAATGCTTCCACATACATCTAAGCACTTGATTTTTTCCTTTTTGATATTGCACTGGTTTGGAAGATTTTTAATCGGGATCTCCATCAAAAATGTTATTAAATTTATTTTAAACACCTGTTAAAATCGGGTTGTTTGAGATGCAGGTTTGTTATTTTCTTGGTGGGTTTAGGTGCCATTTACCTGTTTAAATATTGAAGTAAGGGTGTAAGGTATTGTTATTGATCGATTTAAAAGAAAGTTTATTGGTTTTTTGATTTTCCGTGTTTCTTTGAGGTTTTCAAAGTTTTTATCCGTTATTATTGTACTCAGGAAAACAAAGAAAATGATTTAAATCATGATGATTGATATTCAATGTTGTTAGAAAAAAATATAATGGTTTTGTTTCTATATTGTAAAGGAACGAAATTGAGATGCGATACATCTACTTCTTTCCGTAAGTTGCAAATTGATTTTGTATAAGACCATTGAAACTGGAAAATATCAAGCACTAACATTGTTAACAGAAAGAATATGACTGAACAGCAGACAGATCGGACAACAGACATACGTATGCATGAAATGAAAGAAATCGCAACAAAAGTTGTTACCCGCTATATTATAAGATCTGCCATTCCGGAAAGAGAGAAAGATGATGTAATCATGACTATTCTGGAGAAATTTCTCAACCAAAAAGAAAAAATCGATAGTGCGTTTGAAGGAAAGTCTAAGAAGACCACATATTACATAGCGATCATGAACCGAATGTGCTGTGAAATCATTCGCAAAGAAAAAAAACATTGGTATCCGGTTGATGATGAATTACAAGCATCTGAAAACCATCAAAATGTTGGTTGTACATCAGATACTGAAAAGAATCTCATCATTAAGGATGAGGTGAAAAGATTGGCGAATGCCATGATGTTTTTTAATGGTCAGGGTTCAAAAATTAATCTTTTCGTGAAGTATTATTTTCAAATTGCGCTTGAAGATTCTGATATTATGAGTTACTCCGGAGATGGAAATAAATTTCAACAGGTATATTCCGTTCTGTCAGATGATCACCCTTCAAGTAAGAGTGAATTATTTGACAGATTGGCTTTTGTAACCAATCTTGTAGAGAAAAAAAATGTAAAAGGTGATGCTGTTAGAATGTGGGTTAACAAGCAATTGGAAATTATTCTGAACAGGATCAATATGAATGGTATTTATAATCATACCCGCGAAAGTCTTCAGATTTTAATGGAACTTCAGAAGTCCTCGTAATTGTTTGTTTTTTTTAGTACTTTTGTACAATTATCTAGATGGTTTTCAGTTTGTTTTAGATAATCTTTGCCACTGTAAATGAATTTGCACTAATGTTTGCATGATCTATAGGTCTGTTGATTTATGCTTGTGGAAAAAGATTCCTAATTCAAATAACAAACAATTATTTTAGAAATCTAATGTCTGATATAAAACATCTTACGCCTGAGCAAATAGCACTTACCGCCGAAGCGATCAATGAAAACCGCTTTGGGAAGGTAGATGCTGATATTCGCAGGCACCTCACAGAATGTGATCAATGCTCTTCCGATGTATTAATGGTTGCAGATATTGCCTTTGACTTTCAACAGGGGCAGAAAAAGCAGAAGACTTCAGTCTATCCCCTTAAAAATTCTTCATTCTTTTACCCATTACTTACCGCTGCCGCTGTTGTTGGATTTGGGGTCGTTCTTTTCGCCTTTTTCATGAAACCTTCTTCTGATATTGAACTTGCCAACAATACACTGGTTCCCGAACGCAATGAACAAACCACCGGAGAAGTGCAGCAAATCGAGGAAAATATCCAACCATTTCAGGCAGATTCTCAACAAAAAACATCCCCCCTGGAAGAAGGTAAGACAGAAGTTGAAAACGATGATGTTTTGGAAAAAGATAATGCTGAAGAACAAGTTCAACAAGCAAATGAACAACCGGTTTTACTGGCACAATTTATCCCCCATGAAGATCTTGAAAAACTGGTGAATAATTCCGATAGCTTTTACCGGGGAGCCACTGTAAAGATTCAAATGCCTTCCAGTATTATCTGGTCTGATTTTGATTCTTTAAAGTGGAACAATCCAGAAAACAAAAACCTGATCGTGGAGTTTTTTAATAACGACAACGAGAGGATACTCATTGAAAATACTACAAACCAGGGAATATCTATACCAGACCTGGCACCGGGTCTTTATTACTGGAAGTTAATAGACAAAGAAAACTTTGATTTACTTTTCACAGGAAAAATAACCCGGAAGAATTAAAAAATCTCTACCGGGTTATTTTTTTTGAGACCATGCAACAAAAGAGGGGGGGAGAAGAGTAATGAAAAATATATGAATCCCCCTGATGTTATATTTCCCATGTTTCACCGCTATTGAGCAGATCATCCATGTTTTTTATGGGAGAGGTTTCTTTTGCGTGTTTTATTTGCTCTTCAACCTTGTCATCATAAGTATCTGCTTTGGCAGATCTGATCACACCAAACGCAATAGGGTAGTCGGGTCCGAGCATTCTGCCTAATCTTCGATGCACACCAGGATCCTGGCTATATTGATCATGAACAAGGATATCTTTTTCCTTGATGCCTCCCACGCCAATTTTCACACAATAAAGATTCCTGTCTTTCATGATCACGCCCATGTCCATGTTTTTGCCGAATATCATGGGTTCACCATGTCTGAGAATAAGTTGATTTTCCTCTCTGTTGGCGCGGGCTGTGTAATCTGCATGAGCTTTGTCGTTGAATATCACACAGTTCTCAAGTATCTCCACTACGGATGTTCCGTCGTGCTTTGCTGCTTCGTAAAGAACGTCGGTCATCAGTTTAATGTTGTTGTCGGGTACCCTTGCAAAAAAAGTTCCCTGTGCCCCCATTACAAGTCCGGCGGTCAGAAAAGGATGCTCGATGGTTCCGTAGGGTGAGGTTTTCGTAACTTTACCCATAGGGGTAGTAGGTGAAAATTGTCCTTTCGTCAGCCCGTAGATCTGATTATTAAATAACAATATGTTTACATCCAGATTACGTCTTATGGTGTGAATAAAGTGGTTACCTCCAATGGCCATGGAGTCGCCATCGCCGGTGGCGATCCATACACTCAGTTCAGGGTTGGATACTTTAACGCCTGTTGCAATGGGGTTGGCCCGTCCATGTATGCCATGCATGCCGTAAGTATTTACATAATAAGGGAATCTGGAAGAGCATCCGATACCCGAGATCATGGCAAAATTTTCTTTTTTATAACCCGTTCTGGGAAAAACATTTTCAACAGCAGCCAAAATTGCATGACCACCGCAACCCGGACACCACTTTACCATTTGATCACTGGCAAAATCTTCCTTGGATATTTGAACCGGGGATTTTTCTATCGTGTTTTCTAACATTATTTTTCCTCCAATAAATTGTTGAATGCTTGTGTAAGTTCTTTTACCTGAAATGGCAAACCTTGTACTTTGTTGAATTGACGGTAACGAAAATCTGGTATTTTCATGCGCAGGTAATTCACAAACTGTCCTTTGTTGAGCTCACAAACCAGGATTCTTTTGAATTTGCTAAAAACTTCATTTGTGTTGCGGGGTAGCGGCATGATGTAATTGAAATGTGCCAGACTGATATCTTTGCCTTCTTCCTGCATCTTTTTTACTGCAGATTTGAGCATCCCTTCAGTACCGCCCCAACCTACAACGAGCAGATCTCCCGAATCATTTCCCGATACTTCCAGCTCGGGTATGTAGTTGGCAATGCGTGATACTTTATCTTCACGAATGTTTACCATCAATTCGTGGTTGAGTGGATCTGTAGATACATTTCCGTCTATGTTGGTTTTTTCCAATCCTCCTATCCGGTGTCTTAATCCTTCGCTACCGGGAAGCGCCCAATCACGGGCAAGGGTTACCGGATCGCGTTTGTAGGGTTTAAACTCCGGATTGTTGGCTTTTGCCAGTGGTGGATGGATAGGGGGCATTTCAGCCATTTTGGGGATCTTGAATAATTCCGAACCAAAAGCCATATAACCATCGGTAAGCAAAATAACGGGCGTCATGTGCTCCATCGATATTTTTGCCGCCATATACGCATAATGGAAGCAATTGGCAGGACTTGAAGCGGCCATGACCACCATGGGAGCTTCTCCGTTTCTTCCGAAAAGTGCCTGGTAAAGATCACTCTGCTCACTTTTTGTAGGCATTCCGGTAGAAGGTCCTGCACGCTGTACATTTACGATAACAAGGGGAAGTTCGGTCATTACTGCCAGCCCCATGGCTTCACTTTTCAACGATAATCCTGGTCCTGATGTGGTTGTAACCGCCAATGAACCCGTAAAGCTGGCACCAATGGCAGAGCAAATACCTGCTATTTCATCTTCTGCCTGAAATACTTTGGCGCCCAAAGACTTTTGTTTTGAAAGCTCGGCCAAAATTTCCGTAGCGGGTGTAATGGGGTAGGAGCCCAAAAAAAGAGGTCTTTGGCTTTTTTCTGATGCAGCCAGCAATCCCCATGCTGTAGCAATGTTTCCTGTTATGCTGCGATAGCGTCCTTTTTGTAAAGGTGCCGGATCAATCTTTATGGTTGAAGAAATGGCTTCTATGGTTTCAGCATAATTAAAACCTGCTTTTAAGGCAATTTGATTTGCCTGCACAACTTTGGGTTTGGCACTGAATTTTTTCTTGATGAATTCAAGAGTTTTGTCCAGATCTCTTTGGAAAAGATAGTACATCATGCCCAGAACAAACATGTTCTTGGTCTTCTCAGCAATTTTTTTCTCAATTTCGAGTTCCGAGAGCGATTCTTTGGTGATAACAGAAATCGGAGCCGGGATCAAATGGAATGAATTCAGACTTCCATCTTCCAGCGGATTGGTGGAATATCCTGCTTTTTCATTGGCTTTTTTGTCGAAAGCCGTGGAGTCAACGATAATGGTGGCACCAGGTTTTGCCCATTTCAGGTTAGATTTGAGAGAGGCCGGATTCATCGCCACCAGCACATCACACATGTCGCCGGAAGTGAAAATTTTTCTTTTGCCTAAGTGAACCTGGAAGCCACTTACGCCTGCTACGGTGTTTTGAGGGGCTCTGATCTCAGCCGGAAAATCAGGAAATGTTGCCAGATCGTTGCCTGAAAGAGCGGCAGTGTCGGAAAACAGAGTGCCGGTAAGCTGCATTCCGTCGCCCGAATCACCCACGAATTTCACGACAACATCTTCTAATTCTACTACATTTTTGGGTTTGTCCATAATCTATTAAAATTGTGTTTTGATCGGATGTGTTTTGATACATTGGGTTTATTAGTCTGCGAAGTTAATTGTTTAATTCCGAACACATCAAAAAAATCAGACAGAATTTTATGGGAAAATTCTTAAATCTTTTCCTGCCATTTTAGAGAGTTTCCCAATGATGTAATTCATTCGATAAATCTCTGTAAATGAAAGACGATACCCAAACTGTTAAATTTATTGCATTTGTGAAGCGGTCAACAATAACAGTTCATTTCAAAGTATATACTTATCTTTATTTAAACCCATTTCAAATTAGGGGTATAAAGCAAATATATTTCCAAACTTAGAATTAAGATGGTATATTTGCACGTGGAATTAATACATTTTTACTAACTTAAATTTTAAAATAATGGCTTACGTAATAACAGAAGATTGTACTGCTTGTGGCAGTTGCATCGACGAATGCCCGGTTGACGCAATAAGCGAAGGCGACATCTACAAAATAGACCCTGATGTATGCACTGATTGTGGATCTTGCGCAGATGTTTGCCCCGTTGAGGCAATTCACCCCGCATAAAGTTTTTTTCATGCCCATGATCAAGAAATATGGGCAGAATATGTTTTATTAAAAAAGGATGTTTCTTTATAAAGAAATTTCCTTTTTTTTATCCCCTCAAAAAAAAGCAGGACAATCAATCGGATTGTCCTGCTTTTTACATGGAAGATCGATGCTTAGTAAACCCTCATGAGTCTGCCGATTTTCACATAACGGTCGATGCTGAGTTTGTAGAAAACCATGCCGGAAGAATGGCCTGGTATTCGGTGTTCCAGTTTAAAATACTGACCGTTTTCTACAAATCCCTCATAAACCACCGATATCAGTGCACCATTGAGGTCGTAAATTTCGATACGTGCATAACCCGAAACTTTTGAACTAAATTCAAAAGAGATGATATCCCTGAAAGGATTTGGATATGCATTGAAAACCATGTTTTCTCCAAAATCTGCAATGTTGGTACCCGACTCAACAATCACCTGAGCTTGTGTGCCGGCAGTATTGCCGCTATTGTCGGTTGCAGTAAGGGTTACGGTGTTAAATCCAATATCATTTTCATCAAATGTGTATTTATCCAGCGTAAGTTCTGTTATTTCGCAGTTGTCCGTTGAACCATTATCAAGATCTTCTGCAGTAATCGTGGCTGTGCCATCATCACCCAGTTGAACAGTGATATCAGTTTTTATCTCCACCAACGGAGCAATTGTGTCTGCTACTGTTATCGTAACGTTTGCTGAATATGAATTTCCAAATTCATTGGTTGCAGTAAGAACTACAATGTTTTCTCCCAGGTTGGCACAAGTGAATACATCCTGGTTGATGTTCAAAACAATTTCAGAACAGGAGTCGAAACTACCATCGTTGATGTCATTTGCTTCAAGTTGAGCGATTCCATCATGATCAAGGTAAAGGGTGATTTCTTTTCCTGTTACCTGTGGAACAGATTTAATGACACTGATATTTTGTTCGGCAGCACTTGTTCCGCAATTATCGCTGAAAGAGTAAACTATTGTGTGTTCACCTTCGCCTGCTATTTGCGGATCAAATACACCATCTGATACACCAGGTCCTGAATATACTCCACCCTCAGGTGCTCCGCCTGTGATAAGGAAAGGTTCCTGGTTGAAACAAACCTCAGCAAAGGGATCCAGTGTTGCCTGAGGAGTCGTTTCTGTAACGGTGATTTCTGCTGATCCTTCCATTGTGCCGCATTCGTTGGTGACCGAATAGGTTATGACGTGTGTTCCAACACCGGCAATAGAGGGATCGAAAACACCTTCGGTAACGCCGGGTCCTGAATATATACCGCCAGCAGGAACATCATCCGAATTTAGGACAAAGGGATCGTTGAGAATACATATCTCTCCAAAATCACCGATCATTAATTCATCATACCATGGAAGTACCGTTACGATAACCGAGTCTACAGATGAGCATTCTCCGGTTTCACCAAAAGTATAAACCAGGTAGTGTTCGCCTTCTCCTGCTAATGATGGATCGAAGAACCCATCCTCAACTCCCAAACCAGACCATATTCCACCGGAAGGTGTTGCCATATTCAACTCTACCGGAGATTCATTCATGCAAAATTCCAGGCCTTGCTCAAACACGATATCCGGACTATCCGAAAATTCAACCTGGGTGGCAAAATCAACACTGCAATTTGTTGCATAAAAAACTTCCACTTCGTAATATCCCGGTTGTGCTACATCAAGCATGTTCGAGTTTTCTCCTTCAAGAGGTTGTCCACTTTCAAACCATTGATAGGTGAACCCTTCCTGCGGAGTTACGTTTAAGTTGAGCACATTGCCCTCACACAAGTAAATGGTATCACTGAAATTAGTTTCTATGGCAGGCTCTGAAATAACCGAGAATTCGTTTGATGTCGCCTGATATCCAGTAGGTTCAACAGATGTGATCCTGATAACATATTGATCACCTGTTGGCATATCATCAGGAATATCCCAGTTATAACTACCCGGAGCAGCATCCAAAGCAGATGCAATGGTGTTGAAACCAGTACCGCCATCATCAGAATATTCTATCGAGATGGTTTCTATGCCAAACTGATTCCAACTGATGGGTATGGATGACTCAGAACAATACGCGCTTTCAGCTACCGGAGAACTAATGCTTATGTACTCTTCCAGATCAGGGTTGATGGTTGTACTGACATCGGGAACTGTTTTGTAAGGTTCCATGTTGAGAACATTGTCCCTCGATCTTACAGCAAAACCGTATGTAATTCCTGGCGAACCACTGAAGGTATAGGAGTTTTCATCTAAAGGTGGTTCATCAAGGCGTGTCAATGATTCTCCATTCTCTGAAACATACAAATAGTAATCGCGTACGCCTGATCCACCTGTATCATCAACTGCCGACCAATTCAGTTCAACAATATTTGTTGGGGAAACAGGTTCAAGTTCCTGCATTGTGCTTACCGGAGCAACGGCATCAATGGTATTGAAGATCTCTGGTGTGATAATGGGTTCATTGATGTCAAAAACAATCTCTGCCTCAGCGAAAATTTGTTCGCCCGTTTCTGAGTCAGCTGTTGGTTTTACTGAGTATGTAACAAAACCTTCACCCACTCCTGTATCATCATTGATAGCGAGGAATCCCCTGAATGGGTCGCTGGGTGTGGCGCCGGTTGCAGGATCAATGGAAGTCAGTATCCAGAAAATTTCATTGTTTTCTATATTAACGCCTGCCACAACATCAAGAAATATATTCAATGAGTCTCTGAGGTCAAGACGTTTGTTATAGGATGAAACATCAGCGGGGACATCAAAAACATAATCAGCAAAACCAAAAGTGCCAAGACGGAATGACAGCGGATCAATGTTTTCATCCAACTGCTGCGAAATGATGACCGTTTGGGCGGGTGCCTGAGCAAATTCCGGATCGTTTTCAAAGCGGATGGTATAGCCTAACTGGTCGTTTACGGAAACAAATCTTTCATCACCATAGCCTTCAGGGCCGAGGATATCATTGGGGTCACATGATCTTACCACCGGGCGACAATGTTCGTTGGTTTTTCGCTTTTTCTCCATTCGGTCATACACACATCGCGCTGTTAATAACGCACATCTTGCAGCTCCCAAAGCAGCCCCGATTTTGCATGCCTGGGGTCCGAATCTGCATGTTCTGGCAAGCATTTTTGCCAGAGCCGCTGCACAATTTGCCACAGCATTGGCGCAGGGATCTGGTCCTTTGAACCGGTCAGAACAATCCTGTGGGCTTACACTGGGTGCCTGGCCACACTCAACAGGTTCAAATCCATTATCGTCGTCATCATCCGGTGGGAAAGGATCATCATCCAGCGGAGGTGGATCCGGCAGATTGGGTCCACAGCATGGTGGTGGGATCGGAGGATCCGGTTCACCAGGAGGTGGAGGAGGTGGTGGATCATCATCATCACCCGGGGGTACGGGTGGATCCGGAGGAGGTGGGTCGTCACCAGGAGGTGGAGGAGGTGGGGGAG
>CAYMLS010000209.1:0-9382 GCA_964390665.1 uncultured Bacteroidales bacterium
GCATGATTATAATGCGCGGCATGGTAAAGCATGCAGTCAGACTGTTAGCGAGCTCCATCTGACCTATTTTAATCAAATTATACACAGATGAAAAATCGATACTTGTTCAGTAACCAAACCTTTAAGAAAATGAAGAATTTCGCAACTTTTAGTATTTTGTTTTTATTATTCACCTCCATGGTGGACAGCGCTGGCGCCCAATCGGATTACAGGATGCAGTCGGTGTTCCTTTATAATTTCACACGCCTTATCGCCTGGCCTGCAGATTATCAGGATGGTGAGTTTATTGTGGCCGTATATGGTAAATCCGATATGTATAGTGAAGTAGAGAACATGGCAAAAACCAAAAAGGCCGGAAATCAGCGTATTGTTGCCAGGCAATTCAACTCTGCCGGCGATATTTCCAAATGCCATATTATGTACATTCCTTCTTCCCAAAGCCGGAACATTGATGAGGTGGTAAACACCCTTCAAAGTAAAGGAATAAAAGCATTGGTTGTAACCGAATCGCGCAACGCCACCCAAAATGGTTCTGTAATTAATTTTACCATTGTTGATAACCGGCAACGCTTCGAATTGAGCCAATCCAATGCCAAAGCCATGGGGTTGAACCCCGGTAATGAAATCCAAAGACTTGCTATTTTGGCCGACTAATTATTTCTGTTTATATAAAAATATAATATATATTGTAAGTCAGACCATGTTGGTTTTTTTGTTTCATCCTGCTTGTTTTATCATTCGGAGATGTTCAAAAACCAACATGGTCTTGTTATATTCATCATCATTTTAAAGTGCGAATAAAGTATTTTTGTACTTTTAACGCTAAAAGAAAACTAACAAAAAGCAACCCAAAATGAAGTTTACAATTGGCAGAAAATTGAGCCTGGGATTTAGCATCCTTATCGTTTTTTTCCTGTTAAGTATCGCTGCCAGCTATGTGATCACGCAGCATATAAAAAGGATCAACCATCAGAACAGTAGCGTATATGTCCCTTCTATGCGCGAATTGATGGAGTTCAACAATCTCATTGTAGAGTCTGAAAAATTGATCGGAAACTGGATTTTTATCCAAAGCTATGATGATACTGCTGATAAAAATAAGCTCAGGAATATTGTCAAAGAAAGGTATCCTGAGATTAAACAAAACCTTAATGAAATTGCCGAAAATTTCGAAACCGAAGACAGGGATTCTCTCCATGATATTTTTACCATGGTGGATGAACTTTTTGTTACCTATAATTATGTAATGAATCAACTCAATAGCTTTGAAAGTTATGATGACCCGATGGTGCTTTTCGAAATAAGACCCATGATGGAAGAAGGAGGGGAAATTGTGGAAAGCACACAGAATATTATCCAAAAACTTGATGCTCTCAAGCAAAATCAGCAGGAACTCGTTCAAATGGGGCAGGACAGACTGCAAAGTACCCTCGACAATTTTACACGAATGAGCTTTTTGATCGGTGTGGTATTGGTTATTGGTGGCATTATTATTTCTTTTATTTTTATTCGTATCATCTCCAAACCGGTTGTCTACCTCAGAAATATCCTTAATGTAATGGGGAAAGGTAAGATTCCTGAAGAGGATATCAAAGCGGGAAACGATGAAATTGGTGATATGAGTAAAGCACTGAATTTTCTTATTGAAGGACTGAAAGAAAAAGCGATATTTGCGCGCGAGATCGGGCAAGGAAATTTTGAACACGACTATAAACCTTTGAGTGATGATGATACACTGGGTCTATCGCTCATGGAAATGAGAGAAAGCTTAAGAAAAGCCAAACAGGAAGAAGAAAACCGGAAAATTGAGGATAAGAAAAGAAACTGGGCTACACAGGGTATTGCTCAATTTGCTGACTTACTCAGGCAAAACAATGATAACCTGAAAGAACTCTCTTTCAACATCATCAAAAATATGGTGAACTACCTTGATGCCAACCAGGGTGGTGTCTTTATCCTGGAAGATGAAGGAGAGGAAGTATATGTTGAACTTGCAGCGTGCTATGCTTTTGAGAGAAGGAAGTTTTTGCAGAAAAAAATCATGAAAGGCGAAGGGCTTGTTGGCACTTGTTTGCAGGAAGGGGAAACTATTTTTATTACAGAAGTTCCCGAAAATTATATCTCTATTACATCAGGATTGGGAGATTCCAATCCCAGGTGCATTCTTATTGTTCCGCTCAAACTAAACGACGAAATTTTTGGTGTGATAGAAATTGCTTCCTTCAAAGTATTGGATTCATATCAGATAGAGTTTGTTGAGAAGGTTGCCGAATCCATTGCTTCTACCATTTCAAGTGTAAAGATCAATATCAGAACCACAGAGTTGCTTCACCAATCGCAGGAGCAAAGCGAGGAGATGCGTGCTCAGGAAGAAGAGATGCGGCAGAATATGGAGGAGATGCATGCTACACAGGAAGAGATGGAGAGAAAGGAGATTGAAAGTCAGGGTTTTTATGATGTTGTGAATTCCAGCGTTCCCTTTATGGAACTATCGGTTGACTGCGACATCAAAAAACTCAACCCTGTGTTTTGCGAATTAACCGGATTTTCAGAGTTTCAGGCAGATTCTTTGGGGTTTTACCAGGTGTTTGATAAAAGTTTTCTCGAAAATAATGGTTTCTCCGATATTCAAAACACCCTGTCGGCAGGAAACCCTGTGGATGGCATTTTTAAAATCACCAAAAATAATGGAGAAGTGCTGACAGTAAAAGGTGGATTTAAACCCATATTAAATAAATATGGCGCACCCTCGAAAATTGTATTCATTGTTTATGAATGTAAATAATTCATTATCTTAGCAAGATTATTAAGTTTTATTTTCCTTCTTACTTACTTATTTTCAACCAAAAATTAAAAGGTAATGAAATTATTTTTCAGAGTGTGCATGATCTTGGGCATCATTTTATTAGTGCAATCCTGCGAAAGAAAAGATCGGCCGGAAGAGGTTACAGAAAAATTCATGAACCACCTTGTTGCACGCGAATATGAAGAAGCCGGGCAGTATGGGACTGAGTCTACCAAAAAAATGATGCAAATGTTTGAAACTTTTGAATCGTTGGGTGGAGATGCCATTACTGAAGATGAATTGCAGCCTGAGCAAATTGGAGAAATTGAATGTGAGGTGGATGGAGATATGGCCGTTTGCCGTTTTGATGAGGAAGGGCAGCAGTCGGAACTTGTTTTGGTAAAAGAGAATGATGAGTGGCTGGTGCATATTGAAAAGGAAAATCCTTTTGGAGATATGGACTGGGAAACAGAGGAAGAACAATGGATACCTGATGGCGATGAACCTGCACAAGACGAAGTGATACAATAAAATAAATTTTTTGCAACAAAAATAATCCGGGGATGTGAAGATAAAAAAAACAATATGGTTTTTTATTTGCATGCTTGTTTTGTCTGCCTGCCATCAGACTGACAAAAAGGAAAAAACGCCGGATCTGATATCATACCAACTCTCACAAAAGGAAACGAATCTGTTACAGCAAGGGGATATCATCCTCAGACATGGATTTGGTTTTGTCAGCAATTCGATCGTAAAAGCACTCAGAGAAGATCTGCCCCTATCGCACGTGGGTATGATTGTGAAAAATGAACAAGGGGAATTTTCTGTAATTCATTCCGTATCTCAAACACTTTCTGATTATGATGGTGTTCAGGTTCAGGATATCCAAAGTTTTGTTCGTGATAGTCAACCTTCATCGGTCGTGGTTGTAAGATTCAAAAATACTGCTGATAGTCTGATTGAGGGGCAACGTATGGCAACGCATGCTTTCAGATATTTGCAAAAACAAGTGCCTTTTGATTACAGGTTTGACCTGGAAGATTCAACTGCTTTTTACTGTTCTGAATTGATTGTGCGAATTCTTGCTGATACATATGATATGAACGTGGGTCAGCAAATATTTTCAAATTCAGCAAAACCCAAAGATAAACTCCGTTTGAATGTTTTTCGGAATCCAGATTTTTTTGTGGAGATCATCAACCATCATCAACCTTAAGTTCTGTTTTTTTGATATGGAATCTTTTTTTGTTTCGAAATCTAAAGATAGGTCGGTTTAGCTATTCAACCCCTCTTTGTACACCCTCAAACATCTTTCGCGGGCATATTTATGATCGATCATAGGTTCAGGATATTGGTCTGAATTCCATTCGCTTACCCACTGTTTTACATATTGGAAATCTTTGTCAAATTTTTTGAGTTGTTCGTGGGGGTTGAAAATTCTGAAATAGGGGGCTGCATCACAGCCTGAACCGGCACTCCACTGCCATCCGCCATTATTGCTGGAAAGTTCATAATCAAGTAGTTTCTCTGCAAACCAGGCTTCTCCCCATCGCCAGTCTGTGAGTAAGTGTTTGGTTAAAAAACTGGCGGTAATCATTCGCACCCTGTTGTGCATATAACCGGTTTCTTTTAATTGCCTCATGCCCGCATCTACAATGGGATATCCTGTTTTTCCCATTTTCCATTTTCTGAAATTTTCCTCATTGTTGTGCCATTCAATTTTATCGTATTTGGGTTTGAATGAATTGTTGGTTACATGAGGAAAGTGCCATAATATCATTGCATAAAATTCTCTCCAAAGCAGTTCATGAAAGAAAGTTTTGTTGTGCTTCAGTGCATATTTGGCAAGTTTTCTCAAACTGATGGTTCCAAAACGCAGATGTATTCCCAGGCGTGTGGTTCCTTTCCGTGACGGATAATCCCGTGTTTTGTCATATTCAGGTATAATCTGAGTGCTGTACTCTTTTTCCGGGAAGTTGATTCCTGAAGGATGGAAGCCAAGGTCTTTCAAACCCGGAAGATCTTTTTTGCGGGGCACAGATATGCTCTGTAACTGTTTTTCGGATTCGTAGTTTTGCAAATGCTTTTCTGCCTTAAACACATCATAGCATTTGTTTTTGTAAGGTGTAAAAACTGTATACGGGTTTCCATCATTTTTTAATACTTCATCCTTCTCAAATAGCAAATGATCGAGGTAGGAATGGAACGAAATGTTTTTTGATTCCAGAAAGTCTGCTATTTTCTTGTCGCGCTCTATTCCGTATGGTTCATGGTCTTTATTGGTGTAAACCGCTTCGACATCCGTATCCTGAATTAGTCTGTGGAAAATTTCAATGGGTTTTCCGTGGAATATATACATATGTCCCTTATTTTTCTCTAATTGTTTGTTGATATCCACGAGGGTTTTGTGAATAAATTCCACCCTGGCATCGTTTTTTGGTAAGGAATCTATGATGTCGGTGTCGAATATAAACAGAGGAATTACATTTGAGGATGCTTTGAGTGCATGAAAAAATCCCTTGTTGTCATGTAATCTTAAATCTCTCCGAAACCAGAATATCGTATGTTTTTGCATATGTAATTAAAAATAAGCATTAGTGGGTTGGGTTTTCTATGGAAAAACAATCCGGTAACCAATTGGTTTGAAATACTTCTGCAAGGAAAGGGGAATTCTGTTTAATCTATTGAGATGATGGTTTTTTTAGGATTGATGGATTGATGGATTGCTGAACGCTTTAATCAAGTTTCAGAAAGATAGAATCTTCCTTAATAGGCAAGATTTTGCTGGAGAAGTTTCTCTGATTCTTCTATGCTGATCTTTTTTCTGCTGGCGTAATCTTCCACCTGGTCGCGAGTTAGTTTTCCAAGGTTAAAGTAAGTAGCCCGGGGATTGGCAAAATACCATCCGGAAACGGATGCACCCGGAACCATGCTGTAACTCTCTGTAAGGATAGTACCTGAATTTTTTTCAGCATTGAGCAAATCAAAAAGTTTTCTTTTTTCGCTGTGCTCCGGGCAAGCAGGATAACCTGCAGCGGGTCGAATGCCCTGATATTTTTCCTTCAGCAGTTCTTCATGACCAAGTTGCTCTTCCGGGATGTATCCCCATAGTTCTTTTCTCACTTTTTCGTGAAGCAACTCGGCAAATGCTTCAGCCAATCTGTCGGCAAGCATCTTTACCATAATGCTGTTGTAGTCATCCTGTTGCTCTTTATATTGCTTTGCCAGTTCTTCTGCTCCGTGAATACTAACCACAAATGCACCGAGATAATCTTTTATTCCTGACTCCTGTGGCGCAATAAAATCAGCCAACGAATGGTTGAAACTTTCCGGGTTTTCCTTGATCTCCTGGTTGCGCAAAAAATGGAATCGGGTTATTTCCCGCGCGTTGTCTTCGTCATCAAATAATAAAATATCTTCCTTATCACTGGCAGAAGGGAATAAGCCCACCACCCCTCTGGCAGTCATAAGTTTTTCATTAAAAATCTTTTCAAGCATATGATGGGCATCATCAAACAGTTTTTTTGCCTCTTCGCCCTTGAGGGGATCTTTCAGTATTGCCGGATATTTACCTTTCAGTTCCCACCCGTAAAAGAAAAAAGTCCAGTCAATATATTCTGCTATTTCTTTAAGTGGGTAATGGTCAAAAACGGTTATTCCCGTTTTTTGTGGTTTTACTATTTCTTCTTTTGGCCAATCAGGTTTAAGCCGGTTATTACGGGCATCTTCCAGGGGAAGGTATTTTTTGGCAGCTGATCTTTTGTTGTGATCCGTTACCAGTTTCAGATATTTTTCTCGGGTATCATCAAGGAATTTTACCTTATTTTCCTTCGACATCAGATCACTGCAAACCCTGGCAGCACGCGATGCATCTTTCACATGAATTACTCCATGATCGTAGCTGGGGGCGATTTTCACCGCTGTATGTAATGAGCTGGTCGTGGCTCCACCAATAAGTAAAGGAACAGTGAAATCTTGTCGTTTCATTTCGGACGCTACAAAAACCATTTCATCCAGCGAAGGTGTTATCAATCCACTAAGTCCGATAATATCCACCTTCTCTTCTATGGCTTTTTCCAGAATTTTTTCGCATGGAACCATTACCCCAAGATCAATTACTTCAAAACCATTGCAGGCAAGTACCACGCCCACGATATTTTTCCCAATGTCGTGTACATCGCCCTTTACAGTGGCAAGCAATATTTTGCCTGCTGCCGATACATTGCCAAACTCAAGTTTTTGTTCTTCTATAAAAGGGGTCAGATAAGCCACTGCTTTTTTCATTACGCGGGCACTTTTGACCACCTGTGGCAGAAACATTTTTCCCGAGCCAAAAAGGTCGCCTACCACATTCATCCCATCCATCAAAGGACCTTCTATGACTTCGAGTGCCCTGGGCAATAATTGCCGCATCTCTTCCACATCCTGCTCAATAAATTCATCTTTTCCTTTGACGAGAGAATAACTGATGCGTTCTTTTATTTCCAGACTTCTCCATTCCAAAGGGTCTTTCGCTTCTCTGGAACTACTTTGTTGATCCTTCACCTTTTCCGCATACAGCAATAACCTTTCAGTGGCATCTTTTCTGCGATATAAAATGGCATCTTCAACCAGCCGCAGCAGTTCTTTGGGTATATCGTCGTAAACCTGCAACAGGGAAGGATTTACAATGCCCATATCCATACCGGCTTTGATAGCATGATATAAAAATGCAGAGTGTAAAGCCTCGCGAATAATGTTATTTCCTCTGAATGAAAAGGACAGATTGCTTACGCCACCACTGATATGCACATGGGGCAGGTTTTCGCGTATCCAGGAGCACGCTCTGATGTAATCAAGTGCGTATGTATTGTGTTCGCTAATGCCCGTGGCAATGGCCAATATGTTGGGGTCAAAGATGATATCCTGCGGGGGGAAGTTTGCTTTTTCTGTGAGAAGTTTGTAGGAGCGCTGTGCAATCTGAATTTTTCTTTCATAAACATCGGCTTGTCCTTTTTCGTCGAAAAGCATTACAATCACAGCAGCACCATAGTTTTTCACTATTTCTGCCTGGTTCAAAAATGCTTCTTCGCCTTCCTTTAAACTGATGGAGTTTACGATGGATTTTCCCTGTACACATTTCAACCCTGCTTCAATCACTTCAAATTTGGAGGAATCGATCATCAGGGGTACTTTTGAAATATCGGGTTCTGCGGCAATGTGGTTCAGAAACTCCACCATGGCTTCTTTGCCATCAATCATGGCATCGTCCATACAAACATCTATTACCTGTGCACCAGATTCTACCTGGTCAAGTGCAACGGAAAGTGCTTCAGCATATTTATCTTCCCTGATCAGACGGGCAAATTTTTTCGATCCTGCTACATTGGTTCTCTCTCCAATATTTACAAAATTTGACTCAGGTCTGATCTCCAGATGTTCTAATCCGCTTAAGAATGTATTGGTTGAAGGGGATGGAATGGTACGTGGTGAGTACTTTTCTGCAAGAAGTGCCAGTTGCTTCACATGGGCAGGTGTAGTACCGCAGCATCCGCCTGATATGTTTAGCAATCCGTCTTTCATAAAACCTTCAACAATGGCTGCCATTTCATTTGCCGACTGGTCGTATTCTCCGAATTGGTTGGGTAGCCCTGCATTGGGGTGGGCACTTACGGCAAAAGGTGCCCTTTTGCTTAATATCTCCAGAAAAGGTCGAAGCTGAGCTGCTCCGAGCGCACAATTTAACCCAATGCTAAGCAGGTTTACATGCGACATGGAAACCAGGAAAGCTTCTGTGGTTTGCCCTGAAAGTGTACGTCCGCTGGCATCGGTAATGGTACCCGACAGCATAACGGGGATTCTTATGCTGTTTTGTTTTTCATATGTAGAAATGGCGTAAAGGGCTGCTTTTGCATTCAATGTATCGAAAACTGTTTCCACAAGCAGAATATCTGCCCCTCCATCCATCAGACCTTTGATCTGCTCCAGATATGCTTCTTTCAACTGATCGAAAGTAACGGCTCTGTAGGCGGGATTGTTTACATCCGGCGACAGGGATGCCGTGCGGTTGGTGGGTCCTAAAGATCCGGCAACAAATCTGGGTTTTTCGGGTGTTTTCAGGGTATACTCTTCACATGCCTGTTTGGCCAGCTTTGCCGATTGCACATTCATCTCATACACGATATCTTCCATTTCATAATCGTGCATAGAAATGGCATTGGCATTAAAAGTATTGGTTTCGATGATATCCGCGCCCGCTTCCAGGTATGCCAGATGAATATCTTTGATGATCCGGGGCTGGGTTACCGATAAAAGATCGTTGTTGCCTTTCACTTTTTGTTCGATCCCGGCAAATCTGTCTCCACGAAAATCTTCTTCTTCGAGTTTGTGCCTTTGGATCATGGTGCCCATGGCACCATCGAGTACAAGTATCTTATTTTGTATGAGTGATTGTAATTGTTCTGTTTTGGACATGTGTAGAGATTGTGGTTTTTTTCCTCAGATTTATAATACTGGCAAATATACGAATTATTGAAGTTTTGTGATGCATTGGTGAAAATACATAGTTAGTGTCAGCAAGAAAACCCACGATTTTATCTGTGCTTGATAAAGAAAGCG
>CAYMLS010000210.1:0-9338 GCA_964390665.1 uncultured Bacteroidales bacterium
AATTTCATGGTTGTGATCAGAACGCTTGTATCAAATTAAACAGCAGCAGATCTGGCTAAAACTGACAAGCACCAGGTTGAAAAAATAATCTGCGTATATACCAAAAGCAATACTATTTCCCGGTTCATATAAAATTAACCGCATAGCCTTCAACCTAGTGGCATTGTTTTTTAAAAGCATACGCTGACTTTGTTCCATGTAAATGTTTTAAAAGTTTTTTCCCTTTATGATATCAATCCGGCGATGTTTACTGGTATTTATCTTTATTTTGATTCAAAATACCCTGTATTCCCAAACATCCGATTTTTTCAATTTCAGTGGAAGACTGGGTATTTTCTATGATTTTTATGATGCTTCTGCATCCAATTATGAATCTTTCCGCCCCCGTTATCCCACGAATTTAGGTAGATTTTCTGCCCAGGCCACGTTTTCGGCAGGAGAATATTTCAGTATGCCGGTAGGTATTGATATCAGTATGGGGCAAACCACGTATCATCTTCCTCAGATACCCGAAGAAGGATTGATTGATTATGTCCGCAATCCGCGCAACAACATTCATATCAACCCCAGTTATAAATGGGCGCAGGCCTGGTTAGGCACTCAAACGCCTTCATTTTCCAAACTTACCACAGGAGATATTCCTGTTTTTGGCGCAGGTCTGGAGATCAATCCGGGGAAGTTTATTTTTTCTGCCCACTACGGTACTTCTCAAATTGCCATCAATGCAGATCCTCTGGAAAACATCGCAGGCGCCTACCAGCAGAGAATACTGGCTTCCCGCATAGGTTATGGCGAATCTGACGGAACACATATCATACTGAACTTTGTCAGACAAAAAGATGAGATAAATTCCGTGGACCAAAAGCCGTTGGGTGTACAACCCAAAGAAGGAATTGTTCTCTCGCCCATTCTGCAGATCAGGTTTTCTCCCACCCTTACTTTTAACACAGAAACAGCAGTATCTGCTTTTACAAATGATTTGCTGGGGCCGGATATATTTTTTGAAAACGATTTCATACCCGTGGCTGAAAATTTCCTGGAAGTCAATGGTTCTACCTACACCGATTTTTCCAACATTTCATCCATTGACTGGAAGTCTGATATTGTGGGACTGGGTCTGGAGGTTCGTTACATAGGCCCCGGTTTTGAACCCCTGGGTTTTCGTGCTATGGAACGCGATGTTATTGATTACAATGTTAAATCAAACCTGAACCTTTTTCAAAGCAAAGTTATGATAAGTGGTACAACAGGTATTCGTACCAATAACCTTCAGAATACCACCGCCGAAACGACCCAAAGGTTTATTGCCAATGTCAATCTTTTTGCCCAGGTGAGTGATGCCTTTTCGTTCAACTCCAACTATTCCAATTTTGGTTTTCGGAACAATGTGTTGTTTGACACCCTCAAGGTGGAAATGATCCAGAATATGTTTACGATCAGCCCTTCCATTCAACTACAAGGTGAACAGGCAACGCATATTCTGGGAATCGGAACAACGTTTCAGTTTTTTGATGAGTTTAATGTTTTTACGGGCGATTTCAATACGACACAATCTATGAGTTTTACGGGCAATTACAATATCGTTTTCAAAGAAACGCCTCTGAATTTGGGTTTGATGGGAATGTATTTGGAAAACACCACCCCTGTCACGGTACTGAACTTGTATAATGTAAGACTGATGGCGCGATACCGTTTGCTCAACAAAAAACTTACACCCCGCATGATGCTTTCCTACACCAGTGTGCAGCGCAATGAACATTCTGCGGATCAAAGAATTCAAATACAGTTTAGCACCAGTTACAAAATAACCAAAGCCATGGAGATAAAGGCAGGTTACAACCTGTCTGATTATATATATGGGTCATTCCGCCCCGATGCAAAGACCACTGAACACAGGATAAACCTGTCGGTGCAGCAGAGGTTTTAGGATGGAGTTGATCGTTGAAAGTCAGACTGAATAATTCATAATTGTGTCCACTATAAAAAGTATATTGTCCACAAATTACACGAACCGTAAGCTCGGCGAAGCCAATTGACACTAATTAAAATGACTGATATTCAGATAAATAAAAACACGATAATTGCACGAATTTCTCCAAAAACGAGTTTTCGGAGAGGACTCTTCAATGATTCGTATAAGCACAAAATCTGTTGATACCCCTTTGTGCCTGGTAGAAGAAAACGTCAGGTGCAAGGTGGGAGACAGATGAAAACCAGTCTTCTCAAAAAAACGAGACGACTGTTTTGATGGAACAGCCAACCCGGCAATTGGCGGTTTCAAATAAACACAAATGTTCATTTTATTAAATGGGAATACAATGCAACAAAGAAAAATTATTCTTTCACTGATGCTTTTTTTATCATCTACCTGGCTTTACGGGCAGGTGATGGTGAGTTTGAACGTGGACGCCAATCCCACTCCGTATATTTCCAGTTGGGCAAACCAGGATGAATTGGTGATCGTAACGGTTACCAACACCAATCCGGGTCTCGAGGGAATGGATTACAAAATAAGGATCAGGATGGAAATTGATGGTGATGTAGTGGTTGAAACCAACACCAATCAGGTGGTTACACAACAGATTCCTTTTGGCAGTGATGTTTTTTTGGCTGATGAAGTGATTGATTATAATACATTACAGTTTTATGGAAACTTTGCCAGTCAGGTAGCACAAACCGGAATGCTGCCGGCAGGTACATACTCATTTTGTGTGTCGCTGGTTGATTTGAATGGGGTGGTTATATCAACTCCCCTGGAGGTTTGTCAGCCTATGTTTATCACCAGCTACCAGGCTCCCGAACTGATTTACCCCGCAGAAGATGCACAGTTTCAATCCAGTGTGCTGCAGGCAACATCGCTTACATGGTCGCCCATAACTCCTGCGCCTCCCGCACAGCAAGGACTTAAGTACGTGGTAGTGGTTTCTGAAGTTTATCCCCACCAAACACCATCTCAGGCATTTTTTGCCAATCTTCCTGTGATAGAGGAAGAGGTAATGGCAGGCAATCAGTTGCTCTGGCCGCCTGAAGTGGGTATGCCGGAAGATACCCTGCAATATGTCTGGAGTGTAAAAGCAGTTAATTTTGATGATCAACCCTACATTTCCCAAAACTCCGGATTTGCCGGCATAAGCCATTTTACGGTTTTGCCCGATGTGCCTTTACCGGAGGATAATGAGCAAGAAGAGGAGGATCCCCAGGGTGCCATTGCGGTATCGGATACCATTTTTGCCGGGCAAAACGGTGAATTTGCCGTGATCACCACTGAAGTGGATACTGTGAACAACAAATATTCCGGAAAGGGGACTGTATTTGTTGGATGGCTCAATGCGCATATTGATGTAAAGTTTGACACCATTACCGTAGATACCCTTCATCATTTGCTAAGTGGCAAAATACTGGCCGAAATCCATGAAAATGCTCCTGTTTATCCTCTCGCCTGGATGTTGCAGGTGGGCAGTCCTTCACCAATGAACCATGATCTTATCGTTGATATCGCCACTTTTGTGGAGAACAATACAGAGCAAACCGTATTTTTTAATAACCCAACGGAAGTCACCGAACCCATAAAAATGCCTTTGGGAACCATATTTCCTGATGGCACCGAGTTTGCCATTACCGAAATGGCTTTTTTGCCTGATACGGCTAAATTTAACTCCATCACCGCACTTGCATTGCCTCCCAATCTGGTTACCGACCGTATTGGATTCAGAATCAAGGAAGTACGTTTTCATCCCAATCATTTCGAAACTCCGCCCGGACGAATAGAGCTGGTAGATGACATTTCCACCACCAACATAAATGAGCAAATTGAGTTTGTATTCAAAAAACCTGATGAAAACAATCTGGGTTGTTACATCGAATTTGATGAGGATGGATTTTCGGAATACGGACTTCAGATCACCTCCTATTTTACACGCGACTGGATGGTGCCTTCCCCCGACAATGACCCCGGACAAAGAGTATCAGCAACGCTGAGTGTGCAGGGTACCAGCTGGACAGACCTTATACTGGGGGGTACTATGGACAAATTTGAAATCCCGGAATCTGGCGGCATGACGTTACTGACCGACAGCCTGTTTTACGACTTTTCTGATGAACTCAATCCACCCGGTATTGTTTTTCCTGAAAACTACCCGGGCGATACAACAGAATTTTTCAGGGGTTTTTACATGAACGCCTTCGAGTTGGAAATGCCCGAGGCATGGCAAACACAGGCCAACAATCCGCCAAAAATTGCAGCACACAACATAATTATCAACAACCTGGGGATCACCATGCTTGTGCAAGCCACCAGTGTGGTACAGTTTCCCGATGCCACAGTGGCTGATCTGGCAGCCAGCGTTGATACTGTGCATGTGGAATGGATCACAGGATCGTTGGTTGAAGCGGGAGTAAAGGGCAGAATAGGTTTGCCCGTCAGTAAAAAAGACAGCATCCCCAACCCGCTCGTTTATACAGCAGTTTTCAACAACCCCATCCTGCCCGAAGAACCTGTAAGTTTCCAGCTAACAGTAACACCTACCGGACCTATACCGGCACACCTTCTGAAAGCCGATCTGGAACTGGCAGAAACTTCCAACATTATCGCTTATACAGACCCTGATAAAAGCACTTTTGATATCCAACTCGATGGATCAGTATCATGGGGTTCTGTTGACCTGGGACCCATAAAAGATGTAAATCTTGGTTTGGACTTTGAGGGATTGGGCATGGATTATGACTCAAGCAAAGAACAGGAAGATCAGTTTGGATTCAACATTGGTTCCTGGTCGTTTGCCAGCGAACAAAAATTCCTGGCCGATTTTCCTGTCACCATCGATGAAATTGGTTTTGTAAGTCTTCCGGCTCAGCAAAACCAGCTGATGCGAGGTAAAGTAACCGTTGATGTAATATTTAACCTCAATGAAGACATAGGGGGAATGACCGGACTCGGCATTGAAATGGCTGTACTCAACAATGTTCAGGATCAGAAATTCTACCCCCAGTACCTAAGCACCAGTCTGGATTCCATTGCCATACAGGCCAATCTTGCTGCGGTAAGTATAGACGGTGCCATTGGTTTCAGACAAGAAGATCCTGTATTTGGAAACGGATTCATCGGAACAGTAGACGCCAACTTTAAACCTGCAGGCGTTCAATTGATGGCTCTGGCAGAATTCGGAAATACAAATCACGATAATGGCAATCAACTTTACAGATATTGGCGTGCAGAAGCCGATTTTATCTTTCCTGCCCCGGGAGTTGTGTTTTTGCCAGGATTTGCATTCCGTGGGTTTGGAGGGGGAGCTTATAACAATATGACGGGTACCCTTGACGGAACCAAATATACTTTTTCACCACAAAAATCCAGCCTGGGATTACAGGTTAAAGCCACCATGGCCACCTCGCCAAAAGAAGACGGACTCAATACTGATGTAATATTGGCCGGACAGTTCAATCAAAATACCGGTGGACTTACCTTTATCAATTTTACGGGCGACTTCTGGGTGGGTGCCGAAATGAACACCACTGCAAGAAGCCAGGCACTGATAAACGGTTCATTGGGCGCTACCTACAACTTCCCCGACAAACACTTTAACTTCTTTACCTCCGTAAATGTGAATGCTCCCCCAATTTCCACACCCAACAATGTTAGTTTTGTAGTGGATGTAAAAGGGATCGGGAATGAATGGTTTGTGAAATTTGGCGATGCTCAGACTCCCAACAATGTGCAGGTATCAGTGGAAGGTATCACTGCCAGTTTGGAAAATTATGTGATGTTTGGAAATACAATATCTGCCCCTTCGGGTTTTTCATCAAATTTTAGCAGCAATTATTTCTTTGCTACCCAAAGCTGGCCCAATCACAACAATTTGGGCAGCGGTGGTATTGGTAATCATACCAGCACCGGGTCGGGCTTTGCAACAGGTATTGGATTCCGGTTTAACCATGAAGATCAACGTCATCTGAAAGGAAATTATTTCTTGTGGTATGGCTTGGGCGCCGGGGCAGAATTGCACCTTGCCTTTTTAGAGTATATGGGTGCCTGCGGTGGTTTTAGTCCAATAGGGATCAATGGATGGCGGGCAAGCGGTATGCTGGGGTTTTACGGCTATGCTGCCGCTGAAGTGAGAAGAAGAGGAGGTACGTTAAAAGATAATGAATGGACCATTGCCCATATCGGTGCTGGCGGTTGGGTAAACGGTGCTTTCCCTAACCCCTATTATCTGAGCGGTGGCATTTCGGGGCATGTGGATATCTTTAATGTTGTAACAGCAAGTTTCAATTACGCATTTCAGGCGGGTACACCCTGCTCTAACCAGAGTACCGGCGTAATGACCGTGGATCAGGGTGATGCTGCTGCAGATCAGGAAGAACTGCTGATTCAGTATATAGCACCTGCAAATACATACAACTACCCCGTGGATGCTCCCTTTGCAGTTAAATTCGGATTAGAACCCGATGAAGTGTTTGATGTGGCAGAACAGCAGGCCAATGGTACCATCATCATGCGTACTTTTAAAATGGAGTATTCCCGCTCTGTGCAGATACAGGAAGAGGACGATTCATGGTCTGCCGTAATGACCAATACAAACATCAACAACCTTGGAGAATATCTTTTTACCACCATTCCTGAGCAAGGTATTACAGTGCCACAGATAAATCCTTTTACCGGTCAGAGTTCCGGAACGGGTATTGGAACCGGAACCACCACAGCAGCGGCTCCTTCGGTAAGTTTTAACAACTGGCTTCAGAGCGGAGGTTTTACCACCGCGCCAGAACTGTCAGCACCTGCTGAACCATCCGGAACTTCCCCAGGTAACGGAGGCGGAATATTTTCACCTCCACCCACAATGGGGGCAGGATTGTTTCCTTTGGTGCAGGTGCCCAATCCACCTCCTCCTTCTCCCCCCAATTATGGAGAAGATATTGACACATCGTCCAATCTGCCACAAAACGGATTGCAGTCTGACCGGTCATACAAAATCACGGTAACAGCTACCCTGAAAGAATTCAAAAACAACACCTGGGTAACTGCACAAACCAACTCAGGAGACCCGATCATCCAAACCGAAGAAAAAATCATTTTTACCGGCCCAATTCCTGATGTAGCAAATTCTCAAGAAAATCTGCAAACTTTCTGAAAAAACAAAACATATGATGCGATTACATATAATTTTGAGCATGTTGATCATTATTTCCGCAACCTCCACAAGGGCGCAACAGACAGAACCTGATGCCGGTGAGTTTGATGTTGCCATAAAAATTCAGGGGCGGTATGTTGAAGACCAGGGGATAGAACTCCGGTTGTTCCCGCAAAACAAAGCGTTACTCGATGCCGGGCTTCGCAGTGGTTTTGTGATAGAACGAAGCATAGCAGGGGAAAATAATTTTACGGAAATAGACCGCATTTCTCCCTGGACAGAACAACAATGGATGGAGGCACTGAGTCTTGAAGCAGAAGATTCAGAAACTTACAACATCATAGCACTGGCGATGGATTTTCAACAAACTTCATCAGAACCTTCGGTGGATGCTTTTGATTTTGATCAGGGCATTGGAGATATGAAGCAACAAAAATCAGATGAAGATTTTGAATATATGATCTTTATGCTCACAGCTTTGCGCGAACCGACAGCAGCACAAGGGCTGGCACTTTCCTATCTTGACACACAGGTAAACCAGGATCAGACTTACGTATACCGTGCATCAACCATTGAGCAACCCGAAATTTATCAGACCGTTCCCTCCCCTTACTCCATGGAAGCTTCCACTGAAACCATTGACTATTCACAAGAGGTTTTTGTTCATGAAGGCGATGGAGAGATCAGTTTTATATGGGATGAAAGTGAATTGCTTTTTGGTTTTGACGTGGAAAGACGCGACCCGGGAGAAACAGCATTTGTGAAAATCAACGATGCCCCCATTTACACTTTAAGGCATAGAAAGTCTGACGAACCGGTTCGAAACGGATACTTAGATGAGAACCTTGTGAATTACCAACGCTATTCTTATCATTTTTACGGAAGGAATGTTTTTGGGGAGCGTATCCGGTTTGCCAGTGTGGATGCCATGCCCCGCGACCGCACTCCTCCTGAGCAGCCGCGCATGACCAGGCTTGATCATGTGGCACCCCGCGAGGTACTCATCGAATGGGAAATGAATACCCCTCCTGCACCAGACTTGTTTGCTTTTATTGTGGCGCGGGCAGATGCTCACGACGGTGATTTTGAACTCATTCACCCCGATCCCCTGCCGGCCGATACCCGTTCGTTTACCGATACCACTTTCACAGAGGGACAAAAGAATTATTACATCGTACAGGCAGTAGACACGGCTTTCAACATCAGCACCTCGCTGCCCTCTGCCGTAACACTCATCGACACCATACCTCCGGTGGTACCCGTATGGAAATCCGGTGACATAGATTCGCTGGGTGTGGTAACCCTCCAGGTGGAACGAAACCCCGAAGAAGACCTGATGGGATATCGCCTCTTCAGAGCAAACGACCCTGAACATGAATTTTCGGTGATTTTTGAAGGTTTCGTGGATGATGATAGCTTGCAGTACCAGATTCAAACTGTTTTTAAAGATACCGTTACGCTCAACTCGTTAACACCACGTATTTACTATAAGGTAAAGGCACTGGACTTCAATTTCAACGAGTCGGAGCATTCAGAAATGATGGTGATCGAACGACCCGATACCATCCCACCCACCACGCCGGTTTTCAAAAGGGTCGTAAGCAGAACCAACGAAATTGAATTGCATTTTGCTTTGAGCGAAAGCCGCGATGTGGCATCCCATGAACTTTACAGAATCACCGATATGCAAGGCCCATGGGAACTGTATTCTCTCCTGGACAATGATCAGGAAGTATTTACGGATACCCTTGCTGTTCAAGACACAACCTACTATTATTCGTTAAGGGCTATAGACCAAAATGAGAATTATTCTGAATTTGCCCGACCTGTTTTTGGAAAGGCCTATGATGATGGCGTAAGACCACCGGTAGAAAACCTGACCCTCAGGGAACAGGATGGACTGCTTCTGCTAAGCTGGGAATACAGTAATTTGAATGATGAAACTTTTTTTGCCATCTATAAAAGCAATGGCAACGGACAATTGCTTTTTCATCAACGCACCCGGGAACTTTTATTTACCGAAAGACCGGGGGGAGAAGAAAACCTGCAATATGCTGTTAAGGTGCTAACATCTGACGGTGGAGAATCCTTGCTAAGTGACACCGTAGCAATTCCTGACGAATAGAGCGGAAATGCTGAAGAAGTTTCACAGATGATACCAGTAGCCACCTGTGTTGGGAGGTTATGCAATGTTACTGGTCAATTACCCCG
>CAYMLS010000211.1:0-3840 GCA_964390665.1 uncultured Bacteroidales bacterium
TCGTTTTTTTAACGAGAGAGCTCCCGGGAGAACCGGGATAAATCGCCAACAATACGCTGACTGTATGTCTGAGCATGATTCGAAATCTAATCATCCGCGTTTGGCTCAATAATCTTGTCATGGCCCGGTTCATCTGCTTATAATTATCGGTTTGCTGATATTCAAAAGTAA
Source organism: uncultured Bacteroidales bacterium (assembly GCA_964390665.1). GTDB lineage: Bacteria > Bacteroidota > Bacteroidia > Bacteroidales > UBA7960 > SKVR01. The sequence continues at coordinate 172 of CAYMLS010000211.1, forward strand.
TATTATCCGGGAAAACAATAACATCATCCTTCAAAAAAATGTTGTTTGGTTTCTTTGTGTTTATGAATCTGTTCTTCACCTGACTTCGCTGACACTACATACAGTTATGTTATTGGATGCGAAACAACAGTAAGATTGACGAAAGCCGTGTTATTAGTATCAAAGGAAGAAATCTCAATAAAATAAACGAACACCAGGAAAGCAAAACACAATTTCAGTATATCGGCAAATCAAAAAGACAAAGCAGGACAACCCGCAGAGGGGGTAGCGCGAACCCGCATACCGTTGAAAAACCATTCATTATATCTGAAAAATACCTATCTTTGCCTGTATATCAGAATAATAAACCATAAAAAGATGCGTGTTTTCAACCCCATATACGACACTATATTTAAGTTTCTGATGGAAGACATTGAGGTGGCCCATGGCCTTATTTCTTTGATCATAGAAGAAGAGGTTGTGGAACTGATACCGGCACCGCAGGAAAGTACCTCTTTTGAACTCAAGTTGAAGTACAATCAGCTTCCTTTAATACGTCTTGATTATGTTGCCATTATCAAAACTCTTTCAGAGAAAGGCGAAGAACAATATCATAAGGTGAGCATAGAGGTGCAAAAATCCCCTTTCGTCCCGGAAATGGGTCGTTTTCGCAAGTATGTGAGTGAAAAATATGCCCGTCAGAGTGAATTCAAGACCGATAAAGATAGCATTCAGAAAGCCTACCTCCCTTTGAAAACCATTTATTTTATAGACAAGGCTTTTAACAAACAACTTCCTCCGGTTATGCGTCGCAGGGGCGATTACTGGGATGTGTTGGAGCACAAAAAATATACCGGCAGTAAAGATCATTTTGTGGAACTGCTCAACCACGATTCATGGTTTATCCAAATGGAAATCCTGCCCACCGAAATGAAGAGCGAACTTTTGTATTGTTTAAGCGTATTTGCACCATGGTTGCGCGATGCTGAGGATGAACGTTACATCAACCTTCCGGAAAATGACCAGGGGTTGCAAAAGTACCAACTGCTCAGTAAAATCATGAACCGCCTTTATCTGGCCGGCAAAAGTCGTGAAGTGGAAACCGCCCTGGAGATGGAAGCTTCCCTGGAAAAATATATCGACAACCTGGAGCGCGACAAACAACATGCTGAAAAAGAACGTGTTGAGTTATTAAAACAAAAGGAAAAAGAGCGAAAGCAGAAGGATAATGAGCGAAGGCAGAAGGAAGAAGCTCTGCAAAAAATCATTGATCTTGCCCGTTTGCTCAAAAGGATGAATGTTCCTGTGAAACAGATCATAGCCAAAACGGGATTATCCGGCGATGACATTGATAAACTCTGATATGTGTGATAATGAAACCATGCGTCGTTAACGTGGTCGATTCACACCAACCGGCGATCCTGTAAATCAGGATTCTTCAGATTTCCAGGACATCAGATTTCCTTGACAGACCAGCATTACCGGATCACCCGGAATGTTTTGTTGAACCGGATCTTATTGAGAAAACGCTTGTTTTTATCCAGGGAAAGCCATACAAATATAGCGCGACCTACAATATGGTCTTCGGGTACAAACCCCCAGTAACGGCTATCGGCCGAATTGTGCCGGTTATCTCCAACAAGCCAGTAATAATCCATCTGGAAAGTGTAACTGTCGGCTGGTTCGCCATTGATATACACCTGGTCTTGTTCCACCCTCAGGTCATTGCCCTCATACACGTCGATGATGCGTTCCCACAAAACAATATTCACCGGATTGATGTCGATGGTGGAACCTTTTTTGGGAATATACAGCGGGCCAAAGTTATCTTCATTCCATGGGTAATTTTTATCGAACGGGAAAATATGACTCTCATGGTAATCATCGGGTTTCATCATTTTTCTCACCCTGACAATGTTTTTCATTTCCGACAATGCTTCCGCTTTATCATCAGTAAGTGCCATCAGATAGTCAGAAGCACTTCTCTGATGAACATCGGTAATATCGTAGCGGTCGAGAATGCGGCCCGACAAAAGAGAACCATCGGTGACCACCTGGTAGTTAAACTGTCCGTCTTCAGGAAATTCAAGCACCTCTCCATTGATATAGATGGTGCCATCCACAAACCGGATGGTATCTCCGGGTATTCCCACGCATCTCTTGATATAGTTCTCGCGTTTATCAACGGGTCTTGCCACCACATCATAGTTCCGGTTTACAAAGTCGTGTCCTGCTTCGCGCACCATTGCGTAATAGCTGCGGTTCTGCATTTGCAGCGCCACCGTATCGCCATCCGGATAGTTAAACACCACCACATCGTTGTTTTTGATCTCCCGAAGTCCGGGAAACCGGTAATAGGGCAGTTTGATCCACTCTACATAAGATTTGGTATACTGCGTAAGGGGCAATGTATGATGAGCAAATGGAAATGCAATGGGGGTGTTGGGTATTTTGGGCCCGTAGCTGAGTTTGCTCACAAAAAGATAATCCCCTACCAGCAGCGATTTTTCCATGGAGGAAGTGGGTATGGTGTAGGCTTCTATAAAGAAAGTACGGATGATGGTGGCGGCGATCACGGCAAAGATCAATGCATCGGCCCACTCGCGGGTGGCACTTTTCTTTACCTCCGGCAGTTCGGAGGGGTGCGTATATTTTTCGTTAGGTGCAAATCCTAAATAAGGTAGAAAAGCAAACGGGAACAAAACACCCAATGCCTGCTCTCCCAACCCATCTTTTCTGAAGCACTTGAGTGTTTCCACCACCATCAGCAAAAGGGTAAACACATTGATATAGGGAACGATGATGAAAATATACCACCACATGGGTTTATGAATCACTTTTAACCAGATGTAAAAGTTATAAAAGGGGATGATCGCCATCCAACCGGGGTATCCTGCTTTTTCGAAGATACGCCATAACCCTGCTGCACTGGCAACAAAGAACAACAAGGACAATAACATGTAAATACTCATGATTGTTAATTAGTTAAATATTAAGTAAATCTTTCATGGTAAAAATACCTTTTTTACCTTTCACCCATTGGGCCGCTAAAAGTGCCCCTTTGGCAAAACCTTCCCTGCTGTGGGCCCGATGCTTCAGGGTGAGGGTATCAACATCAGAAACATAGTCGATGCTATGTTCTCCAACAACACCGGCAATGCGCCTGGCCGTAACCGGTATCTCACGAGTCCCCGGATGGTCTTCAACCAGTTTCCATCCTTCGTACCGGGGGTTATGGTTAAGAATATCCTGTATCATGGTCACAGCGGTGCCACTGGGTGCATCCAGCTTTTGGGTATGATGCGTTTCCTCTGCCTGAATGCCATAACCGGGATAATCTTTCATGATTTTGGCAAGATACTCATTCATAGCAAAAAAGATATTTACACCAACGCTAAAATTGGACGCGTAAAAAAGTGTTCCGTTACATTTTTTCACATAACCGGTAATTTGGTCAAACCTTTCATGCCATCCTGTAGTACCTGTTACAACGGGAATATTTTTTTCAACAAGTTTCCGGATGTTTTGCTCAACCACATCAGGAGCGGTAAATTCTATGGCAACATCTGCCTGGTTGATCTTCTCCGCATTTGATGTCCATTGCTGTTCGTTATCAATGATCACAAACGGATCGTTGCCGGCATCCCGGGCGAGTTTTTCAATCTCACGACCCATTTTTCCGTATCCAAT
>CAYMLS010000211.1:3850-9307 GCA_964390665.1 uncultured Bacteroidales bacterium
GGCAATTTTCAATGACATATTCAAGCATTTAAAAGGTAAAAGAAATTTTCAGTGAGGTGACCGGCGCACGAAAACCGGAAAAAAGACCGCTGGCAGGATTAAAAGAGGGTAAAACATTCATTGTCAGGTTTTCGCCCACATCAAAGTCGAGCAGATGGGCATCAACAGTAGCATCCAGAATTTGCAGAAGATAGAGGGCTGCACCGGCAATGTAAGTCACCTCTAAGTTTCGGCGGTAAAAATTCATGGCACGCTCCAGTTGGTCTGTTGAATAGAACGGAAAATCATCACTGGTGTTGGGGTTTCCATCAACCCTTGCCACGTAAGCGCGCCGGAAGGTTTGGTATTCGGTATTGTTAAAGTCAACAAAATAGATGATCGCACCAAACCCGGCATAAACGATGGGTACTTTCCATATCCTGTTGTTATACACCTGCCCCAGTCCGGGTAAGGTGGCAGACAACATGGTCGCCCTCAGGGGTGAATGATCGCTGTAGTCTCTGTCCTTGCCTCTTCGGCGGCGTGGCTCTGCAGGCAGGGTATCATTTGCCTGGTGAGGAACATTTTGTTCCAGCTCAAGCGAATCGATGGTCAGGTCATGGTAAAATGGAATCAGTGAATCGGGCTTGAGCGTATCTGCAGTAGCGGAAGGCATGAGCGTATCCGGCAGATGCGCCTGCAGGGAAACATGGCTGAGCATCAAAACCCAAAACATGACAAAGCCCAAAAGTTGTTTTTTTTGGGCTTTGCCATGGTGCGTGCTATCAGAGGGGCTAAAAAGAATGCATGTTTCCTGTTGCATCGAAGATCAGTCGGTATGTTGAAGAAGTTTATTGATCCTTTCCAGGTCTTGTTCAGAGGAAAAGTTGATCACGATAGTTCCTTTGCCATCGTGGCGCGATTTGATCTGAACTTTCGATCCGTAAAAATTGGATAAGGTTTTCTGCAGTTCGGGATATTTGGTTTTGCTTCGCTGATTTTTGGGTTTCCCGGCTTCCGTACCTGCTTTCTCCTTTTCCTGTTGTTTTGCATCCAAAAGGTTTCTAACGATCTCTTCCACATCTCTCACCGACAAACCCTGCTCGATAATATCCTGGTAGATCTCTAATTGTGTCTGGTGGTCATCTAATGTAATGAGTGCCCTTGCATGTCCGTTGGAGATGAGTTCCTGACGCAATCCGATCTGTATATCGCCGGGCAGTTTGAGCAGTCGCAGGTGATTGGCAATGGAAGAGCGTGATTTTCCCAATCGCTCTGAAAGCATCTCCTGTGTAAGTTTAAATTCCTCCAACAGTTGCTGGTATCCCATGGCCACCTCAATGGGGTTCAGGTTTTCCCGCTGAATATTTTCAACGATAGCCATCTCGCGCATTTCCTGATCGTTGGCCGAGCGGATGTAAGCGGGTACTTCCTGAAGACCTGCCAGTTTTGCTGCCCTGCATCTTCTCTCACCCGAGATCAGCTGGAACTTGCCATCCTCTTGTTTTCTGATGGTGACCGGCTGAATAACACCTTGTTCCTTGATGGAATTTGCCAGCTCCTGAAGCGTTTCTTCATCAAAATCGTTGCGGGGTTGATAAGGGTTGCTGCTGATCAGGTTGAGGGGCACATGGGCAACCGTACCAACAGCGTGCAGATCTTTGTTGATGTCGTAGCGTGCGGCGTTGTCGACAGCGGATGAATCTTCGAGCAAAGCGCCAAGTCCTTTTCCTAAAGCTCTTTTTTTAGCGTTCATTTTCTACATTGATATTTTTTTCTGACTCATCAATTTTGGTCAAATGGTTGTTTTGTAATATTTCGCGCGCCAGATTCAGATAGTTAACCGCACCCCTGCTCTGCGCATCGTGCATGATGATGGTTTCACCAAAACTCGGCGCTTCTCCCAGCTTGGTATTGCGCTGGATAATGGTATTGAAAACAAGGTCCTGAAAGTGGGTTCGCACCTCTTCCACCACCTGGTTGGAAAGACGCAAACGGTTATCGTACATCGTAAGCAGGATTCCTTCTATTTCGAGACCCTGATTAATACGCGACTGAACGATTTTTATTGTATTGAGCAGTTTGCCCAATCCTTCGAGGGCGAAATACTCGCACTGCACGGGTACAATCACCGAATTACCTGCCGAGAGGGCATTTACCGTGATCAGCCCCAGTGAAGGAGAGCAATCAATGAGCACAAAGTCGTAATCATCTTTTACCTTATCGATCACTTTTTTCATCACCAACTCACGATCGGGCATGTTGATCATCTCAATTTCAGCACCTACCAGGTCGATATGGGCAGGGATCAGATCCAGATTGGGTGTGGTGGTGTTGAGCAGGATATTGGCTGGTTCCACATCGTCGATGATGCATTCATAAATGCTGGTTTTGATCACTTTGGGGTCGAAACCCACGCCCGATGTGGCATTGGCCTGCGGATCGGCATCAATCAGAAGTGTTTTGTATTCCAACACGGCCAAACTGGCGGCCAGGTTAATGGCTGTGGTGGTTTTTCCTACGCCTCCCTTTTGATTGGCTATTGCAATTACTTTGCTCATAGTACTTTATATTAATTTTTAAATGTTAGTTTTTCCGGTGCTTTTTACATTGCAAGTTATTTGCAGGTGTCAAAAAAAATACCCCAAACAAAAAAACCTAACTGCAAATTTACAATTTATTAGGTGCCAAAGGAAACGTTTTTTTACGGATATGAAAAATTGAATGGAGAAGGTTGGGGCATAGGTTTGGAAGACAAAAAAAAAGTCCGGTGATAAAACTCCGGACTTTTTTCTGTTGATCCCATGAAGTGATCTGGTTTTAAAAATCATGTGTTTTCTCCGGATTCAGGATATCCTGAATCAAGGTCTTCAAAATCGATGTTGGTAAACTCACGCTCGCGTTTGCGTTTTTCGGCTTCTTCTTTTTCTTCCAGATACGACTGAGGAAATTCGCCTGTTTGAATGTACTCAAAAGCCTCTTTGAGGCCGCTGTCGAACTTTTCAAAATCTTCTCTATACAAAAAGATCTTGTGCTTTTGATAAAAAAACTTACCGGTTTTCTTATCAAATCGTTTTTTACTTTCCGTAATGGTAAGGTAATTTTCTCCCGAACGTGTGGCCTTCACATCGAAAAAATAGGTTCTTTTCCCTGCTCTCACAGTTTTGGCAAAACGTTCCTCGTTGTTCAGGTTTTGATCTTTGTCTTCCATACTCATACTGTTTATAGTTTGTTGTTTAGTTGGTCAAAATTAAAGAAAGTTTATTCAATCTTCAGGGGCTAATCATTAAACATTTCTAAAATGTTTTTCTGTTATGCCCTTAACTCAAATATAATAAATTTATTGCACATTTCAAAATGAAATCCCCTGTCACCTTCCGTTAGAGAATTTCACAGATATCTGAAAATGAAAGTTTACGGTTGGATATTTTTTTTTACATTCGCTTTATTTTCCCACGCATCAAAACAGTTTCAACATGAAAAAAACACAACACTCCTTTCTGCACATCCGTTTTGCACTCCTGGGTATTATGGCGTATATCCTGCTGATCCCCTCCTGCCAAAGAAGCCAATACACAGAATATACATCTGCTACCGATGATTTTCCACTTCTGGAAATGAGTATTGATGAGTTGCAGAAAAACTATGACGACGGAAGTATGACCATACAGCAGGTGGTACAGATGTACCTCAACCGCATTGCCTGGATCGATCAAAGTGGATGGGAATTAAGATCCGTTTTGTGGATCAACCCCGATGCCATGGCTATAGCGGCTGAACTCGACCGCGAACTGCAGCAGGGTAAAAAAAGAGGACCGCTGCACGGCATACCTGTTTTGCTGAAAGACAACATCAACACCCTTGATTCGATGCCTACCACGGCAGGATCGAGGGCATTGGAAAATTCTTTTGTGGGGGAGGATAGCTTTGTGGCAAAACAACTACGCGAAGCGGGCGCTGTGATCCTGGGCAAAACCAACCTGAGCGAATGGGCCAATTTCCGTGGTGAGATGTCGTCGAGCGGATGGAGCGGCCTGGGCGGGCAGACCAAAAACCCCTATTTTACCGACCGCAACCCATGCGGGTCGTCATCCGGGTCGGGCGTGGCGGTATCTGCCAACCTGGCCATGGTAACTATCGGAACAGAAACCAACGGGTCTATCGTTTGTCCCTCGCATGCCAATGGCGTTGTGGGTATCAAACCCACGGTGGGATTTACCGGGCGAACTGGCATCATCCCCATATCCTTTCACCTGGACAATGCCGGACCCATGGCACGCTCGGTGAAAGATGCCGCCATCACCCTCGGCATCCTGGCAGGAGAAGATGCACAAGACTCTCTTACATGGGGAAACAGGGATAAAATAACACGCGATTTCACACCCTGGCTGGACAAAAACGCGCTGAAAGGGAAAAGGATCGGTTTCTTCACCGCACCTATAGGCGCCAATTTTAAAGTAGACTCGCTGATGAACAAACGGGTGGAATGGATCAAAAGCATGGGAGCGGAAATTGTGGAGATCAATACCATTTCGGCACCGCAAACCTCCCAACATGCTTTTCAGGTGATGCTTTTTGAATACAAAGAGGGTCTGAATCAGTATTTTGCTTCCCTTGGCCCCGATGCCCCTGTAAAAAACCTGGAAGAACTGATCGAATTCAACCGCAATGATTCCATTACCCTGAGGTGGTTTAACCAGCAATACCTGAAAATGGCGCAGGAAAAAGACGGGCTGGACGCTCCGGAATACCGCGAGGCACTCACCAAAATGCATGAAGGATCGCGCACACAAGGCATCGACAGGGTTATGTCTGAGAACAACCTGGATGCTATTATCGCCCCTACGGGCAGCCCCGCATGGAAAACGGATCATATCAATGGCGACAGTTTTCAGCTGGCTAGCTCCTCCCCTGCCGCCCATGCCGGATATCCCATCATCACGTTGCCGGTGGGTAATATCAACGGACTGCCGGTGGGCATGTCGGTTTTCGGAACAGCATGGAGTGAACCGGTGCTGATTTCCATTGCCTACGCCATTGAACAAGGTCTGCAGGCAAGGATCGTACCCGGCTTCAGGATGGAAACAGAACCGGTGGTGGAAAAAACAGGAAGTTCGGAGTGGTAAATGAAGGGGCAGTGAAGGAAGGGACATTCTCAGACGAGATTGCTTGTTCCTCCCTGTTGGAATATTCACTTCGTGATTCCACAGGGTAAATGTTTGTTGTTCTTTTTTCTTTGTTCTTTGTTCTTTGTTCTTCCAACTTCATCCTTCATCCTTCATCCTTCATCCTTTATCCTTCCTTCTTCATTCTTCATTCCTCATCCTCAACCTGTTTCTATTCGTCCGACGAACTGGAAGTCGCCGGACGACGGGGCGACCGGGGTTTTGGAGACCGGGGAAGCGGAATTGCAAATTCCGCTTAGCCTGGAGCAGATTGGTCCGAAGCTAAGCGGAATTTGCAATTCCGCTTGAAACA
>CAYMLS010000212.1:0-9296 GCA_964390665.1 uncultured Bacteroidales bacterium
ACGAATGTCTAAAAACAAGTTTTTAGACTGTACTCAAACATAAAATAAATTTGAAACGAATCAATATAAAAGGAGTTTACCATGGATAAAGTCAGATGGGGAATTTTAAGCACGGCCCGGATAGGAGTGCAGAAAGTTATCCCCGCAATGCAAAAAGGTCGGTTTATGGATGTTGTGGCCATAGCATCCAGGAACGGTGACAGGGCAAATGAAGCAGCTGATAAGCTGAATATCAGGAAGCGGTACGACTCTTATGAAGCACTCCTGGATGACCCAGATATTGATGCGGTTTACAACCCGCTGCCCAATCACCTGCATGTTCCATGGACGATCAGGGCTATGGAAGCAGGAAAACATGTGCTTTGTGAAAAACCCATCGGGCTTAATGCCGGAGAGGCTTTAAAACTCGTTGAGGCAACCCGACAATTCCCTCACTTAAACGTGATGGAGGCTTTTATGTACCGGTTTCATCCGCAATGGCAAAAGGCCAGGGAACTTGTATTAAATGGATCGATTGGAGAGGTCAGAACCCTTCATTCATTTTTCTCCTATTATAATACCGATCCGGAAAATATACGCAACAAGGCCGATATCGGCGGTGGTGCACTTATGGATATAGGCTGCTATTGCATTTCATTCCCCCGCTTTATTTTTAATGAGGAGCCGGTTCATGTTACAGGTGAAATGGATTTTGACCCGGTAATGAAAACAGACCGTTTGACTTCGGGGATGCTTCGCTTCCCTTCCGGAAAAACTTCTACCTTCACCTGCTCAACGCAGCTTATGCCCTGGCAGAAAGTTCATATTATGGGCACCGGGGGACAAATTACTATTGAAATACCCGTGAATGCCCCTCCCGGAGAAATAACTTCCATAATTTTGACAACCAAAGAATTAACAGAAACCTATTCTTTTGATCCGGTCGATCAGTACACATTGCAGGGAGATGCCTTTTCAAAAGCCGTTATTGATAACAAGCCGGTGCCTGTTCCTCTTGAAGATGCCGTAAATAACATGAAAGTTATTGATAAGCTACGATCCGGACATAGCAATTAATAACCGATACCTATTCACTCTTGGTGAACTTATATTCTATGTCGTACTTGATCAAAAAAGTCTGATTCAACGGAAGATTTAACCCCTTTCAAAAACCCCGGGGGATGGTTTCTGATGCCAGTCCTTCCGAATGCACCTTATTCAATCGACACCATCACATACTTTTCATGCCAGGCAATACCGTAAGCAATTTTAATCGGCTCTTTTTGATCCTGGGGAACAGTAAAAGTACCTCTATACCGGTTCGATGAGGTACCAACCTCTTCCACTTCCACCCGGACTAAAAGATTATTCAGATATACAAAAGCCTCGCCGTGTTCTTTTCTTGCATAATCAAAATTCAGCGGGGCTGTAATTTCGATGCCAATTTCGGTACCTGGTTTTGCTGATGTGATTGTTTTTGAAAAGGAAGCATCGAAGACGGATACCGATGTTTTTTGTGCCGACATATACGCCAGTGAAATATTCCAGGGGGTATTAAAAGTAACCCATCCTTCGGTGTGGCCAGGGTCGCCGGCATAAGGATTATATGGGAATGTGGTCTCTTTGGCTGAACCGTCCAATACCCCACGGGAAAGCTGTAAAATTCCGGCTCCTCCCTGGTATTCCTGAAACCACCCTTCATTAACTCCCTCAAAATCCAATGAGCCGTCAAAGGAAAAGTGACGTCCGGTGGGGTTCCTGCCAAACACATGGTCGATATGGGCAATGGCAATCTGATTGAGCCGTTCTATATCATTTTTATCTTCAATGACCTTTGTTGCAGCTATTAATGGGGCTGGGAAACCGGCCACATTCCCTACTTCATTAAACCCGGTCAATGGCCGGTCCAGGCCGGGATTCCCAATACCGGGGATGATCCAACGTTCATCGGAGTATTTCCTGAAATCCCACAAATTATTGGACCGGTGGATGGCAACTTCCGTCCAGTCTTTGATCTTTTCCAGCAGTCCGTCAGGTGCCCTGTCAGGATATTGTTCCAGGAAATGGACAAAAGATGTAACAGCCACCCATTCACCCTGCCGTTGCCCTTTGGTGGTGAGCGGATCGTCCCAATCCAGGTTTTCAATGAGCCATAGGGTTTGATTGTAGGCCGCATCAAAATAATCTTCAGGATTATCTTTTCCTTCTCGCTTTGCGACTTCATACATCAGCAAATTGGGCACAATGGAATGGCCTGTGGGCAACTCACCCTTGCCCGTACCGATGATGGTGTAGGTGTGGAACAGGTTGGCAGTATGTTCCACATCGTGCCACGGCCAGCGGTTTCTATTCTCATCACCCCACATTCTGAAGATATACTCCAGGGCTTCCTGATACACATTTTTCGGGATGTATTCCGACAGCCACGGCCAGGCATATACAAAATAAGCAAGCTGTCCCTTCAAAAGGGTGTGGTTTACTTCTCCCCTGAGGTAAATATCAACAGCCCAATAAATCAGCCGAACAACCTCGGGTGTATGCTCCGGCAGTTCTTCGCGCAGGCCAAGATAGTAGCCCTGAACCGGCATCCGGTCTGTTAAGAACGCCGAAGGATTGGAGAAGTATAAATGGAGCAGTGAGGGTATTTCGAAGGACATCTGGTGACTATCACGCCATCCCACACCCAAACGAGGGCAGCCCGGACTATCATCGGTTGGCTCAAATAGCCGCGAATCGCCAAACCAGCATCGGGTATCGACCATGAAATCAATGGCCGGTTGTAAGGCAACCCGTTCCATCCAGTTTGGGCCAATATAAAATGGGACAGAAAATCCCCTGCCGTTTTCACCATCCACATGCACAACATAAGGGCCATAATCAGCTTGCGGCCAGAAGTCAGAAAAATCTCCAACATGGCTGTTGATGCGTCCTTTGTAAAGAACATCAGTATTTCCTTTTCGGGTAATGGTATAGGTTGCACCATTCTTTGCCAGCGGTGCCGTAAACCGTTTAATACCATACAGATCAAAACCGCTTTGATTGAGGAACACCGGCTGAGGGTCATATTCATACACCCGTACTTCATAGATGCGCATTTGCCCCCCGTCAACACTTGTCAGCCTGATGCTCCGGGTTCGCTCCGTTTCAAAACCGACCATGGGATTATCGGTGTTACCGGAATAAACCTCCTTCCAGGTGCCATTTTCCTTTTCCACTTCAATTACCAAGTGATTGACACCCGTTACCAATGGCAGCAAAACCCTGTCTATTTCATGTTCATGGCCAAGATCAATCTTCATCCAGTGTGTCCCCACAAAACTACCAGACTGCCAGTAGCTCGTGTGGTCTCCATCCACAGCTGCCCCCGCCGGGCGCTCTTCTGATGAAGCCGAAACAGGGGCATTAAGTGCCACGTTGGTCAAACTTTTTTGGGCAAATGTTGCATAAAACATGCTTAGCAATATAGTTGTCAAAAAAAACAATACTTTTTTCATAGTTATTTATTGCAGTTAATGGATTAGAATTTCAAATATCGAAGCAGGACTTCCTGATCTATTTGCTTCCGGCTCTATCGTGAGCTTTGAAGTATAGATAGATTGAGGGAGTTTAATATAACAAATGGTCTGATGGTTTTCTTCCATGTGATGGATGAGTTGGTCATCAGCATAAATCCGAAAAGCCGGAACACAAAATGGAGCAACATCCTCGGGATGCTGCATCAAAACAGATTCCAGTGCATTGTCATAGTCGGTATCAAAGAATAGTTTTATTTCGCTGATTTCCTGTTTATTACCCCATTCGATATGAACCGTTGGATTTTCATCATCCGGGTTTGCAGCCCATGCGTTGGTTTTTTTGTACGGGCGTACGTAACCGTTTCTAAGGTTATTTACTGCGAACAAATTCAATGCTGGTGATACTGAAAATGCCAGATTGTGTCCTTCAGGCCTTCTTTTGGGAATCCAGAACTCAAATGAATCAATACCGCTATCATCAGGCGGAGATTGTGCACCATTGTTATTTACCGCTTTATTTTTGCCATTAAAGACACTAAGGATACCCGTCATTCTTTGCTTTGAGCATAGAATGCTCACGTGATCATTTTCATGAAAAGTGATGAATGCATACTGGTCTTCTGCCAACACGGCTTCAAAAGCCACCTGTAATGTCTGCGCCCCCTTGCTTAAAGGAAGTGTTTGGCTTTCCAGTATTTCATCAGGGGTATAATTTCCAATACGGGAAGATACTCTCAAATCAATTTGAAGCGTAGTTTCTTGATCTGCAATCACCTGAAAGGAAAAAGCATAGGGTGTGTTTTTCTCTAAGGGGAGCAACTGGGCTGCCCCAGTATCAAGTTTCAGCCGCGGCCCATCTCCTGATAGTCTCTCCAGTATATATTCACTGGAAGCGTACAATTTTGCATTTTTAATCAAATTATTCTCAGTATCCAAAGGGACACCATTAATGCCCTGACCATTATAATTTAACCTATATTGAAGCTCCTTTATATTTTCCCGGTCAAGCAGCTGCTTAGGCATCAACCCTTTTCCAATACACTGTTTTGCCGCCATTGCCACAGCCTGCCCGCCTGCTGCACATGTTGCCATTACGCGTGTTGACCCAAAAGCCACATGCGAAGCGCTGATGATCCTACCGGCAAAAAACAGATTGTCAATATCTTTGCTAATGTAGCTTCGCAAAGGGATATCATAAACACCTTTAGAATGATACTGTATGCAACTGGGCAGATCGCTATAAACACCATCTGCAGGATGAAGGTCCAATGCCCAGCCACCAAAGGCAACAGCATCATAAAATCTGGTTTGCCCCACAACATCCTGCTGTTTCAACATATAAAGTCCTTCAAACCTTCGGCTTTCGCGTTTCCCAGGGATGGTCCCTACCCATTCCAGGGTCAGGTTTTCTACATCCTCATATTCCCCGGAGTTTTTAATATGGTTCCAGATACCATAAACCACCTTCCATAATTCCCACTTTATATCCTCTGTTTCATAAATGGTGTCGCGTCTCCCACCATACTCTACCCACCAAAAACGGCAACCCTGATCATCTTTACTGATAATTTTGTATTTCGATAGTTGCCTTATGTCCTTTAAAGCATAAGAGGGGGCTACATACTTTACAGGGTGGCCCGTTTTCTTGCTATAGAAATACAGTGAATGACCCAACAGCTCCCCAAATGATTGGTCAGGGGCAAACTTTTCCCCAAATTCTTCTTTGGTTTCAGCGCCCATCCTAAAGGATGCACCAGACAGGAAACCAACGATCCCATCCCCCGATGCATCACAAAACAAATGGGCAGCAATAGTATATTCGGTGCCGTTTTGGCTGCAAAAGGCCTTGATGGAGCTTATCTCCCTTGCATTTTTCTTGTTTACTTCATACACCGCTGTGTTTAGCAACAAGGCAATATTGGGTTCTTCTTTTACTTTTTCCAGGATAATGGTATCCAGTATCAATGGATTGCCTTCTTTGTTGCGGTATAGGTTTTCAACCAGGATTTCATCAATAACACCGCCTTCACGTGCCCAGCGGTTATTATTTCCCATGTGCGATGTAGCCCCCAGTATCCATAATCTTACTTCACTGGATGCATTGCCACCCAAGACCGGCCTATCCTGCACAAGGACAACCTGAAGCCCCTCGCGGGCTGCAGCTATGGCAGCACAGGTGCCAGCCAACCCTCCCCCTGCAATTACCAAATCAGGTGTTAGATTAATATTTCTGTTTTTCCGTCCTTTATCTGTGTAGTTTCCTAGCAGCATTGTGTTTAATTTTTTCTCTTATTAATGATTCCTCTTATGATGATCATGACCCCGATTATAGAAATGACAAGTCCCATGCTTAATACCAAAACTCCTCCGGTGGGTGAAATAATGCTTAACATGCCAATCAATATACCTGTAGAGAAGATCCCGAATCCCAGTACCTTAAATCCATGAAGGTTCCCTTTTTTATCTTCTTCTGCTTCCTCTTCTGATTTTTGTGTTTCCTTTGATCGGCTTATGGTAAACGCCTCATAGTAATGATTCCGCGAAGGATGGAATGCCAGCCAAATTTCGAAAATTGTCAGCAGCAGAATAGGTAGTCCGACCCCAAGCATCATTTCAGCTGCCCTTGACAATGAGAATTCAAATAACACAGGCGAAACAAACTTAAAAAAGCCGTTGATAGTGAGTGTAATAATGGTTGTAAAAAGAACAGTCTGCCCATTCTGTCGTTTGGAAAAGAGTGTCCAGATAGGAGGAAGAAACAAAGCCCCGCCGGTAATGGCGCCCAGGCTAATTACAACCGAAACAATCCCCCCCATGGCCGGGACCATCAGTGCAATAAAAATTGTAATCAACCCTAAAGAAATGGTAGCAAGCCGCCCCACCCGCACCAACTTCTGATTGGAAGCATTGGGATAAAAGTGCTTGAAAATATCATTGGATATCACCCCGGCTGATATGTTAAGTGTGGTGTTAACGGAACTGGAAGCAGCGAATATCATGCCCCCCAGCATCAAACCGAGCATACCAGCGGGTAGCACTTGTTTAGCCATGAGCAAATAGGCACCTTCATCCGCCAATCCGGTAAGTTCAGGATCCAGTACCCTGTATATCATAGGGGGGATCATCCAGATAACGGGACTGATCATGTAAAGTGTACCAAACAACCATCCCACTTTTTTGGCATCCTTCGGTGTGGACACACTCGTATATCTCTGCACATAAGCCCAATTGCCGGCAATAAAAAACAAATTGTAAAACCCAAATGCAATAATAAACTCCCAGGGATACTCAACGGAAACCAAAGAGAAAAAACCACCTGGGGCACCGGCTTTAAACTCATCTATTCCCCCAATAGCACTGAAGGAAAGGGGTACCAGGATCAACACGGCAGCTGTTAAAACAACAAATTGCAACACATCGGTAACAATAACAGCCCACAGCCCCCCTAAAGACGTATAGATCAAAATCAACAGGCCAAGGACTACTATGCTCAGGTTTATGGGGATGCCAGAAGAAACTTCAACAATTTTGGCAACAGGGTAAAGAAAAAATGCGGTTGTAAAAATGGAGATAAAAAGAAAAAGATAGGTATAGATCCTCTGGGTTTTATAGCCCAACCTTTCGGTAATGAACTGTGCAGCAGTCAATGCCCCTGTTTTGCGCCAGCGTGGGGCTATAAGGAAACCGATAATCAACCCGGCAATGGCCATTGTCCATTGAATGGTAATGGCCACCCAGCCGCTGGAATAGGCTATGGAGCCCCACACAACGAAGGTACCTGCCGAAAAAAAGCTCATAAAAAGAGACAATCCACTCATCCACCAGGGCAATGCACCCCCGGCAGCAAAAAAGGATTTCATGTTGCCCCCGGTCCTTGCGAAAGACATTCCGCTCACAAAAACAAGTGCAGAAAAAACCACAACTACCCAAACATCGATATTACCCATTAGCAATATTAATTTAATGCGAAAATCTTATTGCAAATCAACAGAATATTTTTGGGATTTTACAACTATTCACAAACAAATTCCCCCGGAAAGGTTTCCGAAACTTAAATTATTTCCGGAAACGTTTCCGAAAACAAGGATTTTACTACTTTTGAGCCCATCCCAAAAACACCGGCAATGAAACATGTAACAATTAAAGATATCGCCAGGGAGTTAAACCTGGCAATCTCAACCATATCAAGGGCCTTTAACGATAAATACGATATCAGGCCGGAAACAAAACAACTCATTTTGGACAAGGCACGGGAGATGGGTTACCGGCCCAACCCCTTTGCGCGCAATTTGCTCCAACAAAAGTCAATGAATATTGGCATTGTAATTCCCGAATTCATTGGCAGCTTCTTCCCGGAGGTAATTATTGGGGCCCAGGAAGTGCTGTTCAAGAAAGGGTACCAGGTATTGATTACCCAATCTAACGAATGTTGTTATACAGAATTGAAAATGTAAAGCTACTTGAAAAAAATAGGGTTGATGGCATTATCATCTCCCTGACCCATGAAACCGAAGACATTGGTTATTACCAGGGATTGATCTCTACAGGAATGCCCATTGTTTTCTTCAACCGGGTCAGCGACCAGCTGGAAACATCCAAGGTGTTGTTCGACGATTATAAATGGGCATTTTTTGCCACCGAGCACCTTATTTACCAAAACTTTAAAAAAATATTCCATTTGGCTGGCCCACCCAATCTTTCCCTTTCAAAAAACAGGATACGTGGCTTTAAGGATGCACATAAAAAACACAGGATCACCATTCCAAACAACCATATTATCCCATCTGATTTCATGATAGAGGATGGGGAAAGGGTTGCAAAGGGAATTATTGAAAGCAGGAACATCCCTGATGCCATATTTGCAGCAGGGGATTTAACGGCCATTGGTGCCATGAAGGTTTTCAAAAAAAACGGTTTCAGAATTCCGGAAGATGTTGCTTTTGTGGGGTTCTCGGAACAAACCCTGGCGCGGCACGTCGATCCTCCATTAACAACCGTTGCCCAGCCTACTTTTGAGATTGGCCGTACTACTGCAAAACTATTAATTGCACAAATTGAAAACAAGGGAGTTTTTGTACCTCAAACGATCACGTTAAGTGGCAAATTGAACATTCGAAGTTCATCCATGAAAATGACCAAATAAAGGCAATGTCTGTTTTCTATTTTTTCATATTGAGTAAGAAATCAATGTTTTTCTCACTCCACATTGCTGATTTTGTAAACCCTTAGCATAGTAGG
The DNA here is from genome assembly GCA_964390665.1 of uncultured Bacteroidales bacterium. Lineage (GTDB taxonomy): Bacteria > Bacteroidota > Bacteroidia > Bacteroidales > UBA7960 > SKVR01. The sequence continues at coordinate 8,733 of CAYMLS010000212.1, forward strand.
TTCGGGCCACGGTTCGGGTACCGGTCTGTCGCGGTTTGCACCGCCATGCTCCCATCGCAGAAACCAGGTATAGCTGTTCAAACTCATTGACAGAGTGAGGCGCCATTGAACGGTAGTAAATGGGGCGGGGTGGCATGGGTGGCTCCTGAAGCATATTGCGCCGGTAAGCAGTAATGTGAATATAACCCTGTCGATCAATGGCAAGCGAAAGCTTTGCATGACTGCCGGTTTCCCAGCCCATCTGCACGGAGAACTGGTGGTACTGCCACTGATTGGAATCCAGATCGCGCATTGCCAGGGTAAGAAAACGATCGTGATCAAAATAGGCAACATACTGGCGCCCATCACGGGTAATGAGTTCCGGTGGCCCGGCCAGGTGTACCGACCAGACAGGTGCCACATCAATCTGTTCTGTTATAGTGGCATTTTCTTCGTTTACTTCCCGTTTTGGAAAACATCCAAACATTAGAAGTGACAACAATAATACAAGACTGCGGCTGGTGATTCGTTTTAAGGGATGGGGAAATGGGTTCATTTTTAAGGTTGAGGTTGAGGTTGAGGTTG
>CAYMLS010000213.1:0-1925 GCA_964390665.1 uncultured Bacteroidales bacterium
TTTATACCATTTTTTTCTGATCACGCTTCTTTTTAATGTACAAATAACAGAAGCGCAGGAAACAGACAATAAAAGCAAAACAGTGCAAGGAGTCGTAACAGATGATTACACAGGAGACCCTTTGATTGGCACCAGTGTGTATGTGAAAGGTACCAGTTACGGTACCGTTACAGATATGGATGGGAAATACACCCTGGATTTAAGTGATTTTGATGATCCCACACTGGTATTTTCTTACACAGGTTACATAACCGAAGAAATACAACCTGGCGATCAGCAAATTATAAATATTTCACTATCCATGAACATCACTTCACTTGGTGAGGTGCAGGTAATAGGATATGGTGTTCAGCGAAAAAGATCGGTTACAGGATCAATATCTTCTGTAGATGCAGAAACCCTGAGCAGAAGTTCTTCCACGGGGCTGGATCAGGCTTTACAGGGGCAATCAGCAGGTGTATTGGTTACCCAAAACTCAAATGCACCCGGAGGAGGTGTTTCGATCAGAATTCGCGGTATTCATTCAACAACCGGTGGAAATGAACCCCTTTATGTAGTAGATGGCGTTCCGGTAAACAGTTCAAGCGATTTTGTAAGTGTGGTAAATGGAGGGCAGGGGGGAAGTCCGTTAAATGTAATAAACCCTCAGGATATAGAGTCTATAGAGATACTTAAAGACGCATCAGCAGCAGCTATTTACGGAACCCGTGCCGCTGCCGGAGTAGTTCTTATTACAACAAAAAAAGGACAAAAAGGTGAACCTCAGGTTCTTTTTAATTCCTATTACGGTGTGCAAAACATTTCTAAACAAATTGATTTAACCAATGCAGAGAACTTTGCCATACTTGACAACGAAATGCGGGCAAATGCAAGAAAACCGCTAAATACTCAATTATTAAATCCATCGCAACTGGGGGAAGGAACCGACTGGCAAAATCAAATTTACACCGAGGGAGTTTTGCAAAACTATAACCTTTCCGTTAGCGGCGGAAGTGAAAGATCAACTTACATGCTTTCAGGTAATTATCACCAAAATAACGGTATTGTAAGTAATTCGGGATTTCAGCGCTATACCTTCAGGATCAACACAAGCAATGAGTTGAAAAGTTGGTTGAAAGTAGGAAATAACTTCACTTACACAAATACGAGTGAGGATTTTGTGATCACCGACAGCGATACCTGGGGGGCAATAAGCAGCGCTTTGCGCCAGATGCCCACAATACCAGTGTTTCTTGATAATGGAAAATACGGTGGTATGACAGAAGTCTTTGATTACACCGTAAGAAATCCTGTTGCTATTATTGAAGAATGGAAACAGGATATTGTAAAAGACTATGTTTTGGGTGATTTGAATCTGGAGATCAATCCATTGGAAAATCTATCTTTCCGTTCTGTACTGGGGATCGAATACAGGGCAGGATCACAATCATTCTTCCAACCTGCCGATATTGGTGGAGGACTTGTGGATGAAATTAGTCTGAAAAGGGAATACCGAAATTCCAGTCAAAAACTATTGTATGACAACATCCTGACCTATACCGGTAAATTCAGTGATTTACACAACTATTCGGTGATGCTGGGTACCAGTTTTCAACTATGGGAGGGAAATGCCATTAACGCTCAGGGGCAGGAATTCCCCAATAATAACCCTGACTGGGATTTGAGCATGTCTACAAGCGGTACACGGAATGCCGGTGGATCTACATGGAGAGGTGCCTATGTATCTCAATTCGGGAGGATCACATATGATTATAACAATAAGTATTTGCTTACGGCTAACATCCGGCGTGATGGGTCTACCAAATTTGGTTCAGCAAACCGGTATGGTATATTTCCTTCTTTTTCTGTAGGTTGGATTTTTACGGATGAATCGTTTATGTCAGCAATCAATGATTTTCTTACAGTAGGTAAATTAAGGTCTGGAT
>CAYMLS010000213.1:1935-9236 GCA_964390665.1 uncultured Bacteroidales bacterium
GGATACGGAATTGTGGGCAGCGATGCCATTGGCAATTTCCGGTATCTTTCGTTGCTACAGGGTTTCGAATATACATTAAACGGGCAAACCGCAAGAGGATTTGCGCCTCAAAGTCTTGAAAACCCAGGCATTAAATGGGAGTCTTCTGAGCAATTTAGTGCCGGGGCAGATCTGAGTTTTTTGTATGATAAAGTAACACTGATTCTCGATTATTATATAAAGAACACCACCGGGATGCTCATCCCAATGCCTGTTCCTGCCACTTCAGGAATTTATCCTAAAGTGCCCTCCAATCAAAATCAACTTGCACAATCATTTCCCATTGTAAATATTGGCGGGGTTAAAAACACCGGTTTTGAAATGGAACTTACCTACAGAAAATCCGAGGGTGTTTTTCATTACTCTGTGGGTGGCAATTTTGCATACATGAAAAATCTTGTTACCGATCTGGGATATGAAGGCAACTCTTTTAACTCTTATCCTTTTGGAGGATCAACAGTGATCCGCACGGAGGTTGGGCATCCTATCGGATCCTTTTACGGGTATGTGGCAGATGGTATTTTTATGGATTATGATGAAATTGCCCAGCATGCAAATCAGGGAAATCAGGATCCTTATGTTCATAATCGTGATTTAGACCCTTCCCCTCACCGATACACAGCGCCCGGTGATATAAGATTTAAGGATTTGAACCGGGATGGAGTAATTGACGAAAAAGACAGAACTTTTATAGGAAGTCCTTTTCCCGACTTTACCTATGGACTCAATCTTAGCGCCGAATACAAAAACTTTGAAATATCTGCTTTTATTCAGGGTGTGGCGGGTGCCCGCATCATGAACCTTAACCGTTTTTACACCGAGGGTATGACGGGTGCCGGTAATTTTGGGGTAGAAACATTAAATCGTTGGACGGAAGAAGAACCCAATGAGAATTTCCCGAGAGCGATCATGACCGATCCCAATAGCAATACCCGAATTTCTTCCCGCTGGATTGAATCAGGTGATTATGTTCGCTTAAGTAATATGCAACTCAGTTATACACTTCCGGCAAGAATAAGTCAGAGGGTACAGGTTCAACAGATGAGAGTATATGTTACAGGAAAAAACCTCTATACACTGACCCGCTATTCAGGCTATGATCCGGATGTAGGTTCTTTGGGCGGCAGTGTTCTTCAAACAGGAATTGATTTGGGCAGGTATCCCTTATCCCAAACATTTTTAATAGGAATTAATCTCGGACTTTAAAAAAAGAGAAAAAATGAATTATAGAATTATATTTTTATTTATCATGTTGTTTAGTGTTGGCTGCGAAAAATATCTCGAGATCAAGCCAACCGACAGGATTAATACACAAAGTTTTTATCAAACCGAAGAAGATGCTGTGGCAGCAATCAACGCCGCCTATGCTCCCTTGCAATACGAAGGATCATTTAAAAGAGACCTTTGGATCATAGGAGACATCATGTCTGATGACGCTTTGGTGGCTGGTGCCGGAGCTGGCGAAGGTATTTCTACCATCCGTCTTGAAGATTTTAATATTCAACCTGATAATGAACATGTTCTTGCTTTGTGGGCGGCACACTATTCAGGTATTTATTACTCAAATGTGGTGCTGGAGAAAATCCCGGATATGGATATTGATGAAGACCTGAAGCAGAGAATATTAGGTGAAGCATATTTTCTGAGAGCTACTTATTATTTTTATCTTGCTTTCTATTATGGTGACGTTCCGCTATACTCAACGGTTCCGGATCCCAACGATCTGAATGTAGCGCGCACGCCTGTTGAAAAAGTTTGGGATCAGATTATTTCGGATTATGAAAAAGCAGGCGAATTATTGCCTGTGCAGCACACAGGCGACGATTTAGGACGTGCCTTGAAAGGGGGAGCATACGGAATGTTGGCCAAAACGCACTTAATCCTTAAAAACTGGCAGCAGTGCATTGATGCATGCCAAAAGGTTCAGGAAATTCCCAATCATTTTCTTTTGGAAAATTATGCCGACCTGTGGAACTACATGAGTTCAAATAATAATGCAGAGGTTCTGTTTGATGTGCAGCATCATTATTACGAAGGAGGATGGAACGGAACAGGCAATTATATTTCAGAATTTACTGCCCCCCGTTACAGGTTTATTGGTGATAGCAGAGGTTGGGGATTGGGTGTTCCCACCGTCAATCATGTAAACGAGACATATGAACCTGGTGATACCCGAAAACAGGCTAATATTATCTCTCCGGGAGACTCCATCTGGAACGAGAACGAAGGTGAATGGTACGTTCATAAGGCTGAATACTCACCGTTTACGGGCTATAATGTAAAAAAATACCTGTTCCTCGAATACAATGGTACCAATGCAAGTATGATGTTCTTCCCGCTGAATTTTCATGTTTTACGCCTTGCGGATGTTCTTTTAATGCATGCAGAAGCACTCAATGAAATACAGGGAGGAAGTGCGGAAGCACATGAATTGGTCAATCAGGTTAGAAGAAGAGCATTCCAGGATGAGGCATACGATCTTAATGGATTGGGCCAGGATCAGTTGCGCCAGGCTATTTATAAAGAAAGAAGAGCAGAATTGTTTTTTGAAGGTTGGCGCTGGATTGATCTGCTTAGAACCAATAGGGCTTCACAGGCATTGGAAGATGTGGGCAACACCAATTTCAATCCTGATAAACATATTCTTTTACCCATTCCCCAGAGCGAAATGGATATCAATCCAGCTTTAACGCAAAATCCGGGTTATTAATATTAATTGTTAAACTATGAAAATTAAAAATTTGAAAATATACAGTGTAGTAATTCTGAGCATTTTCGGCTTGTTGATCTTCACGGGGTGTGAAACCGATGAACTTGAAACTCCTTCAGTTCCATGTATAGAAATACCATCAGGTACCGTCACGGTAAATAGCCCATTGGTATTCAGGGTATGCAGTAAGGCAGATGTTTTCACCATTTGGCCGGGTGATGAAGGACAGAAATATGAAAATTATGGTATTGACAAAGGTATTCAGCTAACATCTGACTCACTTGTTTATTCCTATACAGAACCGGGAGACTATCAAATTACCGTTGTGGCGGTAAATCAAATGAATGGAGAAAGCGTTTTTGAAGTGAATAATTACAGTATTTCAGTAACCGAATCCACAGCCGTTTTTAAAAGTCTGACCTACGATGAAGTTTTTCCACCAGTTGTTGCAAACGTTGAAGGAGATACTTTTAGAATGACACTTCCTTTCGAAACGGATATTACCAACCTGGCACTAAATTTCGATGCAGGTTTTGCTAACGTATATGTGGGTGATAGTATCCAGGAAAGTGGTGTAACAACCAACGATTTTACAACACCTGTAACATATACCATTGTTTCGTGGGACAATTCGGTTACCAATACCTATGTAGTTGATGTGAATAAAGAAGAACCAGATACACAAAAGGAATTGTTAAGTTTTGGTTTTAAGGACGTTGAAGATGAAACAGTTGTTGATCATGATTCTTTGCTGATAAAATCGGTTGTCCCTTTTGGTACTTCCATAAACAGACTTGTGGCCGAATTTTCTGTTTCAGAAAAGGCGGTTGTTAAGGTTAATGGATCAACCCAGGAAAGTGGCGTTACTGTCAATAACTTCCTGGCTCCTTTAAACTACCGGATTATTGCACAGGATGGATCCTATGTGGAATATCAGGTAATAGTAGAAGAAGATTTAAGTCATAATAACAATTTCCTGTATTTCGCTTTCAACGAACCCGCCGTAGTTGGTGAAATTGATAATCAAAATCGCACCATAACACTTCAGGTGCCTGAAGGAACCGATGTATCTGCTCAAACCCCTGTTTTTAGCTCATCTAAAAATTCTACTGTTTTAATAGGCGGCACTGAGCAAGTTAGCGGTATATCAGTTGTGGATTTCAGCAATCCTGTGTATTACATCGTAAAAGCGGAAAATGGAGATTTAGCATTATATACAGTTACAGTGCTTTTCAACTAATCATTCATCATTATTTTTTAACTAAAACCTTAAGATTATGAAAAAACTATTCAAATTTAGATTGCTACTGGTATTGACTGCTTTATGCCTGTCGCCAGTTGTTTATGGCCAGTTGATTAATATCGACGGCACTGTGGAGGATACATGGAACACAGCAGAATGGCGGCCTGTTGCCAAGGTTTTGCAGGGTGCAGACAATATCACCGATGAGGCAGATTTTAGCGCCCAATACAAATTGCTTTGGGATGAAAACGGATTCTATGTTTTAATCGAAGTACAAGACGATGTATTGGTAAATGATCAAGCTCAGTACTTTAATAATGACATGGTTGAAGTGTATTTCGACATGGACAATTCCAAGAATATTCTAAAACCTGGTGCTCCCTGGAATGTAACATCTTATGATGACAATGATTTCCAGTTTCATCATGTAATAGATGTGGAAGGAGTAAATGGTGGACCTGAAGGTGCTGATGTAAACCTTGCTTATGATTTATCTCAGACCGGTGTTTATACTTTGGAATTTCATTTTGCATGGTCGGATTTGGGTTTGACCGAAGCACTTACAGAAGGTACCGATATTGGATTTGATATAACCATAGGTGATAATGATGGTTCTGATAACAGAGAATCCTATCTTGGATGGAATACACCCTCTGGTGAAGTTTACCATGATGCAAGTCTTTTTGGAACCCTCACATTATTATCTGGTAATGTAACAGAAGTACCTGCCGGTATCGTACTCGATGGAAAACCCGAACCGGTATGGCATAATATGCCTGCTTACGGGCTCAATAAAGTAATTCAGGGGGAAGAACCTATTGATCCCAATGATTTCAGTGCTACATTTAAAACCCACTGGAACGAAGAAGGAATTTATGTTTGGGCGCTTATCGTGGATGACACACTTACCCCGGATGGAAGTGCTCAGCCACATAATAACGATAACATAGAGATCTACTTCGATATGGATAATTCAAAAAATCCTTTACCTGAAGGTTCCTGGTGGACCGAATCATCTTTTGATGAAAACGACTACCAATTCCGTGTAATATTTTCAAAGGATACCATCTTTGGAGGTGAAACACCTATAACAGATATTGCCCAGGTAATAGATGATGGTAATTTTTACTCTGTGGAGATGCTTTTCACATGGGAAAATCTCGGATTAAGTGAACCTCTTGGTATTAATGATACTATTGGTTTTGATGTGATTGCAGCCGACAATGATGGTTCCACTACCCGCAAAACAATGCTGAGCTGGAATAGCATTGATGGGGAAGCTTACCACGATGCCAGCAGGTTTGGTACACTATATCTTGATGCCGATGGTGTCATGTCTGTTCCGGAAGGGATCACTATTGATGGAAAAAAAGACCCTTTATGGTCAAATATTGAGAGACGTGGAATAGAAACTTTTGTTGACGAAGCTCATGCAGAAACAATTAATGACAATCTTGACTTCAGCGGATATCACCAGGTTTACTGGGATCAGGATGGATTGTACCTTTGGGTACAGGTAAATGATGATACTCTTACTACAACAGATGATCTTCCTTATTGGCAGGTAGACAATATAGAAGTTTACCTAGACATGGATAACTCCAAAAACCCTTGTCCGGGGTGTCCGTGGAATGAAAATTCCTACGATGGTAATGATTTCCAGTTCCAGTTGAGAATTGGTGGTGAACTTAATGAAAGAATAGGATCAGGATATGCTGATTATTCTCAGAATATTTTTGAAGGTGGTTATGCTACAGAGTTCTTTTTCCCATTCGATTCATTAAACATTGATAAAGAATTTGCCGTCGGCGATCTTATTGGTTTTGATGTGTACATTACAGATAATGACGATAGTGATGGCAGAGATGCCATACTCACATGGTTTGACGATACAGGTGAGGCATATCACAATCCAAGCAGGTTTGGGACGATTGAATTACTGGAAAATGGTATGACACAACCCAGCAATGAATGTGAAACCATTCCTCCAACCCCGCCCACAAATCTTACTTACGAAAACTTAACCTCCAGTTTTATGATTTACTGGGATGCTTCAGAAGATAATGTTGCCGTAATAGGATACGAAGTATATCGTGTGGATGATAATGAGGATGTTCTTGTTGGATCTGTATTTGATACAGAGATTGAAATATTTGAATTTGAATCAGAAGGAGAGTATACCTTCAAGGTGCGGGCTTATGATGGCTGTGAAAATTATTCGGCTTTTAGTGAGGAACTTATGGTTACAGCACCTGAAGTTATAAAGTATAACATTGTTCAAGCTACTTCCGCAGTTACCCTCGACGGTAAAATGGATGAGTCGTTCTGGGAACTGGCAGTTTGGGATACTGCTACAATATACAAGAAAGACACTTCCAACGATATGGAAGATTTGGTTCCGGAAGAGCAGGACCTGCACGTAATATTTGCTATGGCCTGGGACGATGATTATTTGTATGCATTTTTAGATGTTTCTGATGCTGATGTTGTCAATTGGGATGGAGTTTCCGATGACTGGCCAACAAGAAATGTTCCTTTTCAGTTTGATTGTGTAGAGTTATGTATTGGCGGATCCAATGAAAGATATGTTTCTGATGCGGGTCTCAGACCAGGAGATTCTCAGTGGAGGTTCAACACAGGTGTAGCAGATCAAATCACCGGAAATCCGGGTAATGTTGATTTGAATACCTATGATGTGGAATTTGCCGAAGGTATCAGCTTGCGTAATGCGGGTGGATATACTTTTGAGGTCAGGTTCCCCTGGAGTGCCGTTTTCAGAGATATTGATATTCCTGCCAACCTTGGCGTTGGAACAGAATTCCTGTTTACACTGATTACCATTGATAACGATGGAAGAATGGACGGGGACATGTTCTTACGCGATCATGAACTCGCCTACTGGGATGGAACCGGAAACCACTGGAAGCAAACAAATGGTTACAAAACCGCTACACTGGCAACCAGTACATCTACCGAAAAAATAGCACAAGATGCTCCGATCAGAATATTCCCTAACCCTTCTTCGGGTATCGTGAATGTAGAAATGGATATAGAAATTAAATCCGTTTCAGTTTACAATATTCTAGGAAAAGAAGTTCTTCAGTTGGATAACATCGGATCCAGTATGATCAATATTCCTGTAAGCAATTTACAAGAAGGAATTTATATCATTCAGTCTGAAAACATCAATGGAGAGAAAGGAATGACGCGTTTTATTAAAAATAAATAGGTTGGATAGTAGTAATGAGCCGCAGATAGTTTGGTCTGCGGCTCTTTTTCATTTTAAATATTGAAAATCGTGAGTTTTTT
>CAYMLS010000214.1:0-9208 GCA_964390665.1 uncultured Bacteroidales bacterium
CGACTGTTTTGAAGGCGAACCCAACGCAGCAATTGGCGTTTTCTTGCAAGCACTAAGTATCAAAAACAATCAATTAAAAAAGCAGCAAACATGAAGTTTATAAGTCTGAAAGGGGGCAGATATCTGGTTTTTTGCATGAATATACTTGTGTGGGAGTGTAAAACGGATATTTTATTTATGGGTGATCATGAAAAGTAGCCATCGTGAACACAAAAAAAACAGGTGAGAGAAAAAATATTCGACCCACCTGTTCATTTTGAAAATTTTGATTTTCTAATCAGATAGTTTCCGTTTCTACTATTTTCGCTAAAATTTCTGTGTACTGAATCATCAATTGTTTTTTACCCTCAAATTCTATCTCTTTAGCGCTGAATTCGTTGTAAATTACAGTATCTCCCACTGAAATTTCAGGATTTTCAATATTACTCATGGCTACAACTTTTGCCATATTTTGTTTTTGTTCTACAGTATCGGGGATGATGATGCCTGATGATGTTTTCTTTTCTGTATTTTCCTCAGGTATCTCCAACAGTACATTTTGATTTACTGGTTGCAGTTCTTTCATTTTTTCTTGTTTTTTAGTTGTTTATTTATCCTTGAATTTGAAGCAATTCATTAATTCTTGCTTTGTTAAAACCCACAATGATTTCTCCATTGATGTCCGTTTGAGGAACACCTTTTTGTCCGCTTTTTCTCACCAACTCTTCGGCTGCATTTTGATTGCGCGAAACATCAACATCTGTAAAACTGATTTTGTTTTGTTTCAAATGGTTTTTCAATGTTGTGCACCATGGACAGGTTGGTGTTGAATATACAGTGACCCTTTTTGTTGGTTTATCGCTGTTTTTTACCTGTGCAAGGTATAAAGAATCGTTGAATAAAGATTCATAGTAAGAACTGTCGTTACATCCTTTTATGATATTTTTCAGGTTTATACCTGAAAGTTCCAATAAAGCGGGTGCACTGTTTATTTTGAACTGAGAATGTACATCACGTGTTTGGTTTACATCTACATAAAACATGTTGATGTGTTCTACTTTTTTGATGGCATTTTCAATATGCTTTTTAGCACAATCGCTGGCAGAAGATCCTTTTTTATAAATGAGTAGCCAGTTGCTTTTATCTTTATCCAGCGATTGCTGAAGTTGGTTAAATGAGTTTATATGCATATTACTTTTCTTTTTTTGTTATTTGTTTTTTCAAACCAATACCTTTTCCTGTTTTTCTTCCTTTTTGATTTTTGTAACATATTCTGCTGCCCCTAAGGCGGCGATTGTTCCGTCAGATACTGCGGTAGTTATTTGCCTGTATTTTTTCACAATACTGTCTCCGGCAGCAAACACTCCGGGTATACTGGTTTGCAGGTCTTCATTGGTGATGATCTCATTTCTTTCATTGGTTTTCACCAGATTTCTGATGGATTCAGTATTGGGCAAATATCCGATAAAGATAAATGCTCCCTGAGCCGGATAATGAATGATATCATCATTTTTATTGTTTCTGATCGTAACACTCTCGAGTTTTGAGTTTCCATTGAAGGATAGCAGTGAAGATTCCATCATAAATCTTATTTTGGGATTGCTCCTGGCATCACGAATAGCATGTTCGAAGGCCTGGAAATGGTCAAACTGGTGAACCAGGGTAACTTTGGTTGCATATTTTGTAAGTGATACTGCTTCTTCGAGTGCCGAATTTCCACCACCAACAACAACGATCTCTTTTCCTGTGAAAAATTCGCCATCACAAGTGGCACAGTAAGAAATCCCGGAGCCCCTGAAAGTATCTTCTCCCGGAATATTTAATGAACGCGGTTTTCCGCCAGGAGCCATTATTATGCTGTAGGCCTTAAATATTCTGCCATCATCAAGGGTCACCGTTTTTGTTTTAGAATCCAACTGGTAGTCAACAATTTTCACGTTTGATTTTATTTTGCAACCGAATTCTTTGGCCTGCTTTTTCATGATATTTGCCACCTGATAACCCGAGGTGGTTTCCACCCCGGGATAGTTGGCAACTTCATTGGTGAGCACCATTTGCCCGCCAACAGGTCCTTCATTCAGGATCAGTGTCGATAGCTTTGCCCTGGAAGTGTAAATACCTGCTGTAAGCCCTGCTGCCCCCGCTCCTAAAATCATTACATCAAAAATATCATCCATTGGTTTCATTCTTTTAAATAAACTGATTGAAAAAAAGGAAAGGTTTGAACCGGAACAGAAGGGGATTATTACTTTTGTTTATCAAACCTTTCCAACGTTCTGAATTGTTTTGGTGTTTTTTTAAAATTTACTGTCGAGTACTTGTTTGATTTGTTGCATACTCTGAATACTGCTGGTGGCATGGGCAACTTTTCCGTTTTTGTAGTACATGGTAAAAGGTAGTCCCATAAACCCGTTGCAGGCAGGATCATTGGTGATTACGGATGCCTCGGGGTTGTCAAAAGCCATGGTGTAAAATTTTACATCTTCCCGCTCTTCCTCCAGCTCTTCCATTGCTTCATAAACAGGGATGCACATGGGTCCCATTCTGCCACAGCATACCATAACATTTTCATTTTCTTCTATAATATTTTTTAATTCCTGTGCGGTTTCGATTTCTTTCAAACCTGTTTGTAGCATTGTCATAATCGTATAATTTAAATATGAATGATAAAATTTATTTCGATTGTCAACTTGATTTGATTGTATGTTTTGCTTTTAGGGTATGAATCATTTTGACGATGCAAAAGTACTTTTAAAGAGCATTCTACCTTGATGTTTGAGTATATAAGGTTTTAAACAGGATTTTGAAATTTTATAAATTCTTTCTTGTCAAATTATAATAACTTCGCCTGAAACATCACAATAATGCATCGAAATGACAGGAAAATCAGGAAGAAAGGCCGTTTTGCAGAATGTTGATCTTGCACCTTGTTTTCATCAGTTAAATGAAAAAGAACTGGAGTTGATCAATAAAAAGAAAACCCAGATCATCTATGAAAAAGGTGAGGTTTTATTTAAACAAGGTGCTTTTGCACATCATGTATTGTATGTAATTCAGGGGTTGGTAAAAGTGTATTTGCAGCCTGGGGGGAAACGGAATATAAACCTTGGCTTGGCAAAGCAGGGTGATTTTCTGGGATTTTCATCGGTTTTCGGCAATGAAATGTATACCTGTTCGTCAACAGCAATGCGGGAGTCACGTATCTGTATGATTGATAAACATGCCCTGAAGCAGGTTCTGATGACCAACTCTGCTTTTGCTATGCAGATCACTTCCAGGAACTATAAATTTGAAAATCAATTGCTGGAAGTCATTAAAAATTTGTCTTACAAACAGATGCAGGGAAAATTAGCATCTGCCTTATGCTATTTGTCTACAGGAGAGTTGGAGTTTGAAAATGTATTCGAGAGTCTTACACGGCAGGAACTGGCTGATTTTGCCGGCATTACCCAGGAGAGTGTCGTGAAATTTCTCAAAGAATTTGAACGGGAAGGATTGGTGAAGTTAGCGGGCAAAAACATTCAGATTCTTGATTTGGCTAAGTTGCAAATGATCAGCAAAACCGGATAACATCATCGTGGATGTTATCCGGTTTATGTTTTTGATTTTAGTATCCTGCCGCTTGTCCGTCTTTTCTGGATTCGGAAGCACCAATATATACTTCGTTTTCGTGATCGCGCATGATGGCCTGATAACCACCATAGGGTCCTACTGTCCATTTTATTTCATGACCTTTCATGATAAGTTCTCTGATTGTTTCGTAAGGAAAACCGGCTTCGAGCATCATGGTACCACCATTTTTCATTTGTTGCCCTGTAGGCTCTGATGAACCGGAATGATAAATCCGGGGCGCATCTCCGGCTTCCTGGAGGTTCATTCCAAAATCAATCATGTTTACCAATATCTGTACATGTCCCTGGGGTTGCATATCCCCACCCATAACGCCGAAACTCATATGGGGTTTTCCATCCCTGGTAACAAATGCCGGGATAATTGTATGGAAGGGCCTTTTGCCGGGTTCGAAGGTGTTTACATGCCCGGGCTTTAAGGTGAAACTTTCTCCTCTGTTTTGTAAAACAAACCCCAGCTCAGGAGGGGTCATGCCACTGCCCATACCTCTGTAGTTGCTTTGAATGAGGGATACCATGTTGCCATGTTGGTCTGCAACGGTCAGATAGATGGTGTTCGGGCTTTCGTCGAGGCCTGGTTCATAGCGATTTGCTGCCTTTCCCGGATCAATGAGTTTCCTCCTTTGATCGGCGTATTCTTTAGATAGTAAATCCTTTACCGGTATATCGTTGAAGTCTGTATCGCCATAATAGGTTGCCCTGTCTTCATAAACAAGCTTTTTAGTTTCAACAAAAAGATGTACGTATTCTGCACCATAGGGATCCATCGCAGAAATATCGTACCCCTCAAGAATATTGAGCATTTGTAATGCTGCAATTCCCTGACCATTGGGTGGCAATTCCCAAACATCATATCCTCGGTATTGGGTTGAAACCGGTTCTACCCAGGAACTTTTGTGATTGGCAAGGTCTTTATCGTTTAAAAATCCTCCGTTTTCCTGAATATACTCAGCGATTGTGTGGGCTATATCACCTTTATAGAAGGCATCTCTGCCATCTCTGGCAATTGTTTCGTAGGTGTTTGCGAGGTAGGGGTTTTTGAAAATTTCTCCTTTTGCAGGCATGCTTCCATTTTTCATGTAGGTTTCTTTGAAGTTTGGAAAATGCCCAATTCTGCTCACGGATCTATCCAGATAAAAAGCAATTAGTTCGGTTACCGGAAAACCCTCTCTGGCATAAGTAATGGATGGTTTCAGGATTTGCTCCATGGAGAGTTTGCCGAATTTTTTGTGAAGTTCAAACCAACCGTCAACCGTACCGGGAACACTTACCGGAAGAGCTCCAAAGGAAGGTATATATTCATACCCCTGATCTTTGAAATATTGCAATGTAAGGTTTTGAGGAGACCTTCCACTGGCATTGAGGCCATGGAGTTTTTGGGTTTCTGCATCCCAAACAATGGCAAACAGATCACCACCGATACCGCAACCTGTTGGTTCCATAAGTCCAAGCGCAGCATTGGCAGCAATGGCGGCATCAACAGCAGTTCCGCCTTCTTTTAATATATCCAGGGCTATTTGTGTGGCAAGGGGATGGCTGGTGGCGGCCATTCCATTTTGTGCGATTACTTCAGAGCGGGTAGCGAAAATTTTTCCTGTTACACGATCCTGGCCATTTAAAGGTTGGATTGCGTAAATAAAAATGAAAATTAAAATGTGAAGTTTGATTTTTTCCATAAGAAAATTGTTTGCAGATGGTTAAAAGGTTTTTCGATCAGTTATTCGTTGTTTTAAGTTTGAATAAAAAGAGGGATATTTTTAAAAGTTTTGCTGTCAAAGAGACCGTTGTGGTTGATTTTTAGTTCGGGAATTACCGTGAGTGCTATAAAAGAAAGGGTCATGAAAGGGGAGTTGAGGTTGCTGCCTGATTCTTTTGCCAGCATATTTAACAGGTCGTATTTTTCAGCAGTTTCAGATGCTTTCATATTGGTCATCAATCCAAACCACGGCAATGTTATGCCATTTGTCTGGTTTTTAAGCGAAAAGCAAATTCCTCCTTTGTTTTCAATGATCCATTCCAGTGCATCATTGATATCGTTGTCATCAACACCCACCGCTATAATATGATGACTGTCATGAGCAATGCTTGCTGCAAGCGCACCCTGCTGCAATCCAAAACCTTTTACAAAACCTGTAACGGGCGGTGTTTCCTCATACCTGTCGAGCAGCACTACTTTTAATATATCCTTTGAAGTGTTGGCCTTTAAATTTTCTCCTGGTGTGCATCTTTCAATCATTTTATGGGTGAGCAGTTCATCGTCAATTACTCCAATTACATGGTATAATGAGGAAGTTGCCTTTATATTAAGGTTCTTTCGGATGTGTTCTTTTCTGAATTTAAAAACCGGCAGAGGTGGTTCTGTTAGTTCAAAATGGACTTTCCCGTTTTCAAAAACAGGAACGCCATTTATATAAGTAGCGAGTACTTTAAAGTCGAGCAGATCATCAACAATGGTGAAATCTGCTCTGTCGTTTTTTCTTAAGAGACCTGTGGGAAGGTTGTAATGATAAACAGGGTTGATACATGCTGCTTTAAGAGAGTCGAACAAGTCATAACCTTGTTTTACAGCTCTGCTCACAAGTTTGTTTATATGACCTTTGATGAGATAGTCAGGATGGCAATCATCGGTACAAAACATTAATTTATCAGGATAGTCTTCCAGTAAAGGGATCAGGTTTGAAAAGTTCTTGGCTGCACTGCCTTCTCTGATCAGGATCTTCATGCCTGAGTCCAGTTTCTCTTTTGCTTCCTTTAAAGATGAGCATTCATGATCGGTGCTTATGCCGGCATTGATATATTCGATAAGGTCTTTACCGGTTAAACCGGGTGCATGACCATCAACAGGTTTTCCCGCAAGTACCGCACTGTTGATTTTTTCTTTTACATCCGGATTGTGGTTAACCACACCCGGATAATTCATCATTTCGGAAAGGGCATAAAAGTCTTTCCGGTTCAAAAGGTTTTGAATGTCTTTTGATGTTATAACGGCACCACTTTTTTCCAATGGGGATGCCGGAACACATGAAGGGGCGCCGAAATAAAAATCAAGTGGAGTTTGCCTGGCATCTTCAACCATAAATTCAATGCCTGGCAAACCCGCAACGTTTGCTACTTCATGAGGGTCTGTAACAACGCCAACAGTGCCGTGTTTAACAGCTTCATGAGCAAATCGTGACGGAATGAGCATGCTACTTTCGATATGGATATGGGCATCGATAAATCCGGGAATAATGTAAGGACCTTTTATGTCAGGATTGTATATCATGTTATGAATGGTGTTTTCGATAATTTCAATTTCAACACCTGATTTACTTCTTTTTAGAGGATCTACCAGAACACCTTTTACAACCCGCTTTTTTTGATTACTCATAAACTTTTTTTTTAAGAAGCTTATCCAAAGTTAATCATTTATTGGTGCGGTTGTTTTTGTAATTTTTTCCCGGTAACAATTTATAATGCATCGGTATGATGGATTTCATCACTATTCGATTTCGGAGATGCTATTATCCTGCGTAAAATAACGTTTGCAAATAATATTGTAAAAGGTCGGTGATCTGTAAAAAAAAAAGCTGCCTGATCCAGGCAGCTTTTTCATGATGCTTTTCCGCTAAGGTTGATTTAAACTTTGGGTAAAGACCATCCTTCGCGGTAAGTGCGGCTGATGTATTCCTGTGCCGCTTCTTTGGCATTAATTGTCGCATACTGTGTATCAAAATGCGGATGTCCGTCAATCACTTCGAACTTATCTGAAGTAACCACTCTGATTTCATCTGTATTGCTTATGTTTGTGAATTCCATTTTCTTTCCATCCCAAAGGAGTTCACGTTTAAGATCCTGCAGTCGTACTGCCAGTACACCCATGACCACTGTTTCATTGAAAGGGCCTGCATAACTGAAATTAGAGCTTGCTTCTGTTCTGTTTTCTTTAGGTTCTTTACATGCTCTTACCCAGTCGGTTTCGTGATTTAGTCCTTCAGCGATTCGGGGAAGTCTTTTGGGGGCATCGGGTATTCTTCCGGAAACCAGTCTTGGATCTTCAGAATAGCAATTGGTTACCAAAATATCTTTTGTTCCCATAAACATGGTACCGCCGTTCCAGTCGCCCATTTCAAAGTGATCTGGCATTGATTCTGGTCTTTCTGGCAACAATCCACCATCATACCAATGAATTTTCACCTCAGGTAGTTTCACTTTAATGCTTCTGTCGCGTGGTCTTTCAGGGAAAGTAAAATGCACCTTTTCGGCTTGTGGTGGCGATTCGGTGTTCATCATGGTGGAGCTTCCCTGCACACTTGTTGGGTATTCCAGTTTCAGTGCTTTGAATACAGGATCCATGATATGACAAGCCATGTAACCCAAAGCTCCGGTTCCGAAATCCCACCATCCTCTCCAGTTCCATGGAGTATAAAGTGCATGATATGGGCGCATGGGGGCAGGACCTAAAAACAGATCCCAGTCAAGGTGTTCGGGTACCCACATTCCCTGGTCCGGGCGTTGTAGCCCTTGTGGCCATATGGGGCGGTTGGTCCATGTATGAACCTCTTTTACTTCTCCTATTTCGTTGTTCCATACCCATTCACATACTTTTCTGATGTCGTCAGATGAGTTACCCTGGTTGCCCATTTGGGTTGCAACGCCATATTTATCAGCAAGTTGAGTGAGCAACCTTGATTCTGCAACGGAGTGTGTCAGTGGTTTTTCTACATATACATGTTTGCCCAGAATCATGGCATTGGCTGCTACAATGGCATGTGTATGGTCTGGTGTTGCAACCAATACAGCATCAATATCCTTTTCCATGTTGTCAAACATGACTCTCCAGTCCTTGAATTTTTTTGCTTCCGGGTAATCATCAAAGGTTTTTTGGGCATACTTCCAATCAACATCGCAAAGTGCAACAACTTTTGTTCCTGTTGCCTTGTTCATTCGTCCAATTTTGGTTCTTCCAACTCCGCCAACACCAACACCAGCAATATTTAATGTGTCGCTGGGGGCGGTATGTCCTAAACCTGAAACAACATGGCTCGGCAAAATAGTAATACCTGCTGCAGCAATGGCTGAGTTTTTAATGAAATTTCGCCTGGTCAAGCTGCTGTTATTGTTTTTTTCCATAGAATTTTGTTTTTGATGAAAATTGTTTAAAAATTTAGATTCTGAAAATTATCAACTGTTTATTGAAATGTTATTCTTGAGAAACTTCAATTAAATGATTTACTTACATTGGAATAAGGGTTTGGTTAATGAAAACCGGTGCAAACGATTGCATCTGCCGTATACGCAATTTTTTTTTTCTAACAGATACAACGGCAAAAATACGATTTTAAGATAATTTTCTTGTTGAATAATGTCTTTTTTGGGTTTTTTACATATTTGTTTTCCTGAAATCATTGAAGTATTTGCTTATTATTTGAAGTCTTTAGTAGAACTCATGCTGGTTTTTTGCATTCACTTATGTTGCAAATATGAATAGGTATGGTTGTTTAGAGCATGTTGATGATTTTGCTTTTTCCCAGAAAGCTTTTCCGTTTTATTAGTTGTAGATAAATAGTATCAGCAAGAAAACCCACGATTTTATCTGTGCTTGATAAAGAAAGCGTCAA
>CAYMLS010000215.1:0-9181 GCA_964390665.1 uncultured Bacteroidales bacterium
GGAACTTTTGGAGGGTATAACCGTATGCATATGTATGTTCCCTTTGAAGGGTCTGATGCCCGATAAAAACGGCATGAAACCGTTAATTCTGCTCTTATGGTTGTCAGAAATCATTGGAAATCAAAAGTAAAATGTTTTTTACAGAATTTCTATATCCGGGAACCTGTCGCTTTTGATCGGGAATATCCAAAGAAAACAAGCTCAGAAAGACCACGCAAAAAGTATTTGAAAATCAAAAATCTTTAAAATCCATGTCGTCTGTAGTTTTACTCATTTCTTTTCTGCTTTACACTTCCCTGCTACTGATCATTTCGCGTATCACAGTTCGAAAAAAAACTGGTAATGAGGCATACTTTCTGGGCAATCGTAATTCTCCCTGGTATGTGGTGGCTTATGGCATGATCGGTGCTACGCTCTCGGGGGTCACTTTTATGTCGGTGCCCGGTTTGGTAAAAGCAGAAGGGTTTTCATATATGATGCTGGTTTTGGGATACCTGGGCGGGTATTTTGTCATCGCCATGGTTTTGTTGCCTTTGTATTACAGACTCAACCTTACTTCCATCTACACTTACCTTCAGCAGCGTTTTGGGTTTTCGTCCTACAAAACAGGTTCGTTCTATTTTATCCTTTCCCGATTGGTGGGGGCATCTTTTCGCATGTTTTTGGTTGTAAATGTTCTGCAGATCTTTGTTTTCGACCGTTGGGGCATTCCTTTCGGGTTCACGGTGGCGCTTTTCATGGTTCTTATCCTGCTATATTCTTTTCAGGGAGGGATTAAAACCATCGTATGGACCGATACCCTCCAAACAACGTTTATGGTTTCCGCTGTTGTGGTTACCATCGTCATCATTTTCCGCTCACTCGGCATGTCTTTTTCGGATATCTGGACGGAAGCCGGTCAACTGGGGTACACCCAAATGATGATCACCGATATTACCGACCAGCGCTTCTTTCTCAAACAACTTCTGGCGGGTATGTTCATAACCATTGTTATGACAGGTCTTGACCAGGATATGATGCAGAAAAACCTCAGTTGCCGCAACCTGAAAGATGCCCAAAAAAACATGTTTACTTTCGGGTTTATCCTTATTCCTGTAAACCTGCTTTTTCTTTTTCTGGGTATCATGTTGTGGATGTATGCCGATGTGCATGGCATTGTCCCCCCTCAAACCTCTGACGATCTTTTTCCGGTGGTTGCCATCAACTACCTCAGCATGGCTGCCGGACTTACCTTTTTCTTTGGTTTGGTTTCTGCCGCATACTCCAGCGCCGACGGAACCCTGACAGCGCTCACCACGAGTTTCTGTATCGATTTTTTGGGACTGAAACGCAAACCCAACATGACGGAAGAAAAGATCAAAAAAATACGTCACAGGGTGCATATATCCTTTGCCATCATCGTAATGATCATTATTATCGGGTACCGCGCCATCAATGATGCTGCGCTGATCACCAAACTTTTTACCATAGCAGGATATACGTATGGACCTCTGTTGGGATTGTACTTTTTCGGATTGTATACCCGCCGAAAGGTAAAAGACAGGTGGGTTCCTGTAATATGCCTCTTATCTCCTGTGTTCAGTTACCTGTTGAGTGTATATTCTGAACAGTTGCTCTGGGGTTACAGCTTCGGTTTCGAAATACTGATCGTAAATGGGTTGATCACAACCATAGGTCTTTGGATGCTTTCGGCAGGGAAAGAGGAACAAAAGATATAAGGGACTTTTTGATCCGGGGATAATTTGTATACAGCACAACAGGGTGGAGAGCTGCCCGATCCTTTTCATTCAGAGAAGTTTCATGTTTGATGTTTGTATGGGTATTGGTTGTTGATTTGCCAATAGGTCCGCTTCTTACCCTTACCTGATTATCTTGCCTGTTCAATCCCTTTTTGCAAATCATCCCATCATCAGGTCAAACAATGCTTTGTAGTCGTTTCCCAGGGAGGTGAATTTTTCCTGTTTGTTATTCACGCTTTCCAGCTGGGGTGGGAGTTTTCCGAATTTTTCAAGATGGATTTTCAATGTCTCCGGAAATTTTGCCGGATGTGCCGTTTCAAGAATGATAATTTGCGCCTTTTCATTTACCTTTTCAAGGTACTCCATTGCACCAAGGTAGGCAACTGCACCGTGTGGATCAAGCAAATAATCATGATCCTGCAGAACAGTATGGATGGTTTTACGGGTCATCCCGTCAGTAAAAGCGCAGGCATAAAGAGCCTCGGAGAACTTTGAATGATCGTGGTCAAAAAGTTCCATCATGCGGGCATAATTGCTTGGGTTGCCCACATCCATTGCATTGCTGATGGTTTGCACAGAAGGACGGGGTGCATACTTTTGGGTGTGGAAGTATTCTGGTACCACATCGTTGATGTTGGTGGATGCAATGAACCGTTCTACCGGCAAACCCATTTGCGCGGCAATGATTCCTGCACTCAGGTTTCCGAAATTACCACTGGGGACACAAAAAACGGGTTTGCATCCGGAGGGCATTTGGGCAGCGCCCCAAAAATAATAGAAGGACTGAGGGATCAGCCTGGCAATGTTGATGCTGTTGGCAGAGGTAAGGAGAAATTCTCCTTTCAGCGTGCGGTCGTTGAGTGCCCTTTTGGCCAATGCCTGGCAATCGTCAAAGGTACCTGCAATTTCCAGTGCATGAATGTTTTTTCCCCATGTGGTGATCTGCTTTTGTTGAAGTGGGCTTACCTTTCCTTTGGGAAAAAGGACATACACGTCAATACCATCCACATTAAAAAAACCGGCAGCCACTGCACTACCTGTATCACCTGATGTTGCCACGATCACTTTTAGTTTGCGCTGCTCGTGTGTTATGAAATAAGACATCAGGCGCGACATAAACCTTGCACCTACATCTTTGAAGGCCATGGTGGGTCCGTGAAACAGTTCAAGTGAGAAAACACCCTCACCCATCTTTTTCAGAGGCACCGGAAAATTGAGGGTTTCCACTACAATGTTTTGCAAAACATTCCCGGGCAGGTCATCTCCAAAAAAACGATCTGCGACTTTTTCTGCTGTTTCCTGCAGGGTTTGTTCTGCAGGGTTGTCGAAAAAAGAGGAGGGAAGTTGTGGTATATTTTCCGGCATGTATAAACCCCCATCCTCTGCCAATCCTCTCAGTACGGCGTCTTTAAGGTTTACCGGTTGTATCTGTTTATTGGTGCTGTAATACTGCATTTTTATTTTTTTACGATTCTATGGTTGCTCCCAGCGGATTTACTGCAGAATAATAGGCATTGGCCTCTATATCGTCTTCCTTTAATATTTCTTTTTGTTTGTCAAGGATGATGGTTGCCGTTTCCTTGCTTTCGCAAAATGTAAAAACAGAAGGACCTGATCCGGAGATGCCAAAACCAATGGCATTGTTTTCCATGGCGATAGCACGCATTTCATAAAACCGTGGAATAAGCATGGCTCTTACAGGTTCAATAATATAATCTTCCAGACTTCTGCCGATCAGTTGTATGTCGCGCATACAAAAGCCAGCCACAAGCCCACCGATATTGCCCCATTGCTTAATGGCATCCGTAATGGCAACATTGGTTTTGAGAATTTTGCGTGCCTGCAGGGTAGGAATCTCCACATGAGGATATAAAATACCGCAATACAGGTTTTCCGGATAAGGCAGGCGGATAATATCCAGCGGGTCGTAGCTTCTGATCAGAACCACACCACCCAGCAGAGAAGGAGCCACATTGTCGGCATGGGCATTCCCACAGGCCAGCCGTTCGCCTTCCATGGCGAGTGGGAGCAATTCTTCGCGTGTAAGCACATTGCCCATGAGCTGGTTGATGGCCACCAATCCGGCTACTGCGCTGGCCGAGCTGCTGCCCAGACCACTGCCAAAAGGCATTTTTTTGTACAATTTTACCCCCACACCTTGTTTCTTGTCGATTTTATCGAGGTAATAATTCACCACGGCGGTCACAATGTTTTTACCGGGATCGCGTGGCAAGCGACCTTCATCACCCTCCACATGGTCGAGGGTTACCCTGCCACTTTCATTGGCTGTCATGATCACTTCATCGCCCGGATTATGAAGGGCAAAACCCAGTACGTCATATCCGCAACCAACATTGGCAACTGTGGCCGGAGCAAATACTTTTACTTTTTTTTCCATATACATTATTTTGCTGCTACCCTCACCAGATCTGCCAGCACACCTGCTGCTGTAACTTCGGCACCCGCTCCGGGTCCTTTGATGACCATGGGGTTATGAAGATACCGATTGGTTGTGAGGGAAATGATATTATCGCTGCCGGTAAGATTGTAAAACGGGTGGGTGGAAGCAAGAAACTGAAGTCCGATCTTCACCTTTCCTTCATAAAGGGTTCCTACAAAATGCATGGCTTTGTTTTCTTTTGCTGCTTTTTCTTTCCACTGTTGAAAATGAAATTCAGAATAGCGGAGTGCCTCATAGAAATCGTCTGGCGTTTCCGCCTGTAGTGCGTTTTCGGGCAAAATTGGTGTCATTTCAATGTCTTCCATCTCCAGATCCAATCCTCTTTCACGCGAAAGAATGAGCATTTTGCGTGCAAAATCCAAACCGCTCAGGTCGTCTTTGGGGTTGGGCTCTGTAAATCCTTTTTGCTGCGCATCTTTCACCACTTCATAAAATGTTTTATCGCCCTTGTAATTGTTGAATATGTAAGAGATGGTACCCGAAAGAATTGCTTCTATCCTGATAATCCGGTCTCCGCTGATCATCAGGTCGTTGATGGGTTTTATGATGGGAAGGCCGGCTCCAACGGAGGTTTCGTACCAAAAATCCACCCCAAACCTGTTGCTGAGTTCTTTATTCTGTTTGTATTGCTGCAAAGAACCGGAAACAGCGATCTTGTTGCAGGCTACCACAGAGATGCTCTGCTTAAAAAGAGATGCATAAAGAGATGCCACATCAGCACTGGCAGTATTATCCAGGAAAACGGCATTGGAAAGATTCAATTCAACAGCATGTGTTATCATCTCTTTCACATTACCAGCTACACCTTTCCCGTCAAACTCTTCGCGCCATTTCGATATGTTGATCCCGTCGGCATCTATCAGCATTTTTTTGCTGTTGCATATGCCCGCCAGATTGATTTTCAGATGTCTTCGTTCTTCTAAGTATTCCTGATGTTCTTCAATTTGCTTTAGCAACGTGCTGCCTATATTACCCAGTCCGCAACAAAAAACATTCAACGTTTTTACGGGTGAAAGGAACATGGCATCATGCACGGAGTTCATTGCTTTGGCAAGGTTTGTACGGCTGATGACGGTGGAAATGTTCAACTCTGATGATCCCTGCGCAATGGCAACCACATTTACTCCACTTCTTCCCAAAGCACTGAAAAAGCGTCCTGACAGTCCCCGTGTATTTTTCATGTTTTCCCCCACAACGGCAATTACGCTCAGGTCTTCCTCCACATGGGGTTTATGAATTTTCTTCAGTGCCAGTTCCTGCTCAAACTCTTCCTGAATGGCCTCAATGGCCAACACGCTATCTTGTGGGCTTACGGCCAGACTAATGCTGTGCTCGCTGCTGGCCTGGGTGATCAGGATCACGTTTACACCAGCATCGGCAAGGTTTTTAAACAACCTTCCGCTAAACCCTTTTTGCCCTACCATACCACTTCCCTGAACAGTAATGAGGTTGATCTCATGAATAAAAGAAATGCCTTTGATCAACGAACCATTGCTTTGTGGATTCCGGCATATTACAGTACCTTTAAATTCCGGATGAAAAGTATTTTTGATAACAATGGGAATATTTTTCCTTTGGGCAGGTAACATGGTGGGCGGATGAATAACCCTTGCACCAAAAAAGCTCAGTTCAATGGCTTCAAAATAGGATAATTGATCGATGGAAAAGGACTTTTTGACCAGGCGCGGGTCGGCGGTCATAATTCCATCCACATCGGTCCAAATCTGAATTTCCTCAGCATCAAGCGCTGCTCCGATGATGGACGCAGTGTAGTCTGATCCGCCTCGTCCCAGGGTGGTGGTTTCACCAGTTTCGCTACCGGCAATAAATCCGGTAAAAACCGGAATATGACCAGCATTGCTTTCAACAAATGCTTTAATTGAAGTATTGGTAAGTGCTGATTTAATGTTGGCTTTACCAAATCGATTATCTGTTTTGATCAAATTGCGGGTGTCGGCAAAAACTGCTTTACCACAATGTTGGTCAATGATGTGCGACATCATAAAACAGGATAGCAACTCACCATAAGAGAGTACCTTGTCACGAATCCGCGGAGATGCCTCTCCAAGTGCCCTGATGCCGGCAAAGAGTTCTTCCATCTCATTGAAATAGATCTTCAGACCCAACAAGGCCTGATTTTGCCTTTTGACGTCTAACAACGTTCTTACTGTCAGATAGTGATTGTCTTCAATGGTTTTTAAGAGGGTGAAAATATCTTCTCCCTTTTCCGACTTGTCGAGCAATTCATTCAAACCTGTGGTAACCCCCTGCATAGCAGAGCAGACCATGGCCATCGACTGATTTTCGGAGTATTGCTTCTTTACAATTTCTATTACTTTTGAGATCGCCTCAATGGATCCCACCGAAGTGCCACCAAATTTTAGTACCCTCATTTTCTTATTTTCAATGATATTAAAGATTCATGTTTGAATTTTATGTTTTGCTTTACAAAAAAAAGCCCGAAATACATCGGGCATGCAAAGATACATATCTCTTTCTTACGCGTTAAAAATTATTTTTGATATATTCTGCCATCCAGTCGCCTACTTCTGATGTTGACCGTGGCGAGGATTTATCAATATCTTCGGTTACAAAGCCTTGTTTCAGTGATTCATCAACCGTTTTGCGTATCATATCTGCCTCTTCGTCCATTTTGAAAGCATATTCAAACATCAGGGCTGCGGAAAGGATGGTGGCTACAGGGTTGGCAATATTTTTTCCTGCCGCCTGCGGATAAGATCCGTGAATCGGTTCAAAAACAGAGGTATGCAAACCGATAGATGCACTGGGCAACAAACCCAGCGACCCTGTTATCACACTTGCTTCGTCGGTAAGAATATCTCCAAACATATTCTCCGTAACCATTACATCGAATTTTTTGGGCCACTGGATGATCTGCATCGCTGCATTGTCGACAAACATATAATCCAGTTCTACATCGGGATATTCTTTGGCCAGTTTCTGGAAAGTTTCGCGCCACAACCTGGAGGAGGCCAGCACATTGGCTTTGTCTACCATGGTGAGTCTTTTATTCCGGTTCATGGCAAATTCAAAAGAGAGGCGGGCAATGCGTTCGATCTCAAATTCATGGTAAACACATGAATCAAAGGCTGTTTTCCCGTCTTCTGTTCTGCCCTGCGGTTGCCCGAAATAAATACCACCGGTAAGTTCACGGAGGATTACAAAATCAGCACCTTCCACCAGTTCCTCTTTCAGGGGCGATTTATGAAGCAAAGAGGGAAAAGTGGATACGGGTCTGATATTGGCAAACAAACCCAGTTTTTTGCGCATGGCCAGCAATCCTTTTTCCGGGCGTACCTTTGCGGAAGGGTCATTGTCGAACCTTGGATGACCGATGGCGCCAAAAAGTACCGCATCTGAATCCATACACACCTGGTGAGTCTCTTCCGGGTAAGGGTCGCCGGTTTCATCAATGGCAACGGCTCCCATGAGTGCCACCTTGTATTGAGGGTTATGATTTCTTTTTTCACATACCGCATCGGTTACTTTTATCGCCTGGTCAATGATCTCTGGTCCGATGCCATCACCTGGCAGCACTGCAATTTTTAAATCCATTTGTTACAATTCTTTTGATTAAAGGTTTTACATTATTTTCACAGAACAGATTCAAACCAGCGTTCTGTTTTCGGTTTACTGCCAGGCACAACAGTATTGCCCGTCAGTTCCTGTCAATTCTTACTATTCATTAACTCCTGCCTCTTCCTTTTCTTTGACCGGGGCACTGCTTTTTTCGCGCTGATCGAGGATATTGAGCATTTTCATGGTCGCTTTGATGGCGGCAGAGGTTTGATCGGCATCCAAACCGCGGGTTTTAAATTCCTGTCCGTTCAAATCCCATGTAATGATCGTTTCTACAAGGGCGTCGGTTTTTCCCCCGGGTGGTATGGTAACCAGGTAGTCGATCAGTTGAGGACGTTTTTTGCCGAGTTTGTCATATATCTTCCATAAAGCTTTCATAAAGGCATCATACTGCCCGTCGCCTACAGAAGTTTCATTGTAGATTTCATTGTCTACGCAGATTCTGAGAGACGCCACCGGTTTGATGTCGCGTGCCACACTCAGGTTGTAGTTGATCAGTTTGATGTTTTGTTCATGTATATCTGTTTTCAGCACATCAGAGATGATGTAAGGCAGATCATCAACCGTCACATTCTCTTTTCTGTCGCCAAGCTCGATTACCCTTTTGGTTACTTTCAGAATATCTTCCTGGGAAAGTTCGATGCCAAGTTCCTCAAGGTTTTTCACGATGTTTGCTTTGCCCGAGGTTTTTCCCAAAGCATACTGGCGGTTTCGTCCGAATCTTTCGGGTAGCAGTGGGTTAAAGTAAAGGTTATCTTTACTGTCCCCATCTGCATGAACACCACAGCATTGCGTAAACACAAATTCACCCGTCAGGGGTTTGTTTGCGGGCACTCTCAGTCCACTGAATAATTCCACCATTTTCGACACCCTTGACAGTTTGGATTCCACCAATGTATTTTCGAGTTTCAGGTGGTCATTCAAAACGCCAATAACGCTTGATATGGGTACATTTCCTGCTCTTTCTCCCAAACCATTTACGGTGGTGTGTATGCCGTTCATGCCTGCTTTAAGCGCAGAAAACACATTGGCAGTTGCCAGATCGTAATCATTATGAGCATGAAAATCGAAATGCACGTCAGGGTATCTTTCTCTCATTGCCTGACAAAACTCATAAGTTTGATCGGGGTTGAGAATACCAAGGGTATCGGGCAGCATAATGCGTCTGATGCCTGTTTTGGAAAGATGGTCGACCATGAAAAAAACATAGTCGGGTGAACTCATCATACCATTCGACCAGTCTTCGAGATAAATATTAACAAGAATATCTCTTTTCTCCGCCTCCTGAAGCACAAAAAGAATATCGTCAAGATGCTCCTGAGGGGTTTTTCTCAGCTGACCTTTCAGGTGTTTCAGGGATCCTTTGGACAGGAGGTTGATC
>CAYMLS010000216.1:0-9108 GCA_964390665.1 uncultured Bacteroidales bacterium
CAATGGATGATTTTTCAAGGTAAAATGAATAATTATTCTTTTTTGATTCTGTGGTTGCGAACCATTCCTGGGCCATCCAGTTTTTCATTTTGTTGGATATTTTCCATTCATGTTTGGTGCGAGTCTCAAAAATTCTCTCAATTTCGGTTTTTGCTTCCTTAAAGAGTTTTCTATCTATCAGAATTTCCGCAAATGTTTCTCTGATTTTCACTAAAAAGTCTTCCGGAGTTTTCAAGCTAAGCGCTTTGCAGTAGCAGGAAAACTGCAATTCACTATTGTCAGAATATATTTCTGCCATGATTTCCCACACCCAGAAGTCATTTCTTTTTTGTCTGGCAAAAGGGATAAAAGCTGTCAGAACATTTTCTTCATCACCAAGTGCAAGCAATAGCTTTGCTTTAAAATAAGGGGGGTATTGGTATTCCGGATGATTCTCAATGATTTTGTCAATCAAGGGTAAGAATGAATGAATCTTTTCTTTGTGAATTTCCTTTACCTGAATAAAACCATCCAATGGTTCACCTTCCAGCAGTTTCTTCGAATAAGCGATATAGGCCTGTTCTACAATTGCCATAATTTTTCTCCCTTCATACTCTTCTTTGAGATAATCTTCCGGGCGAAAATTGTCAAAACCCCACCAATCTGCAAACTCCAGGTACCTTGACCAGTATTGGTAACTTTTATGAAAAGCTTTATAGACAAACGAATATGCTTCTGATGGTTTTGTGAAATGAAAGCCCTTAATGATTTCAAAAATACTGTTGATTTTACCGTAATCAACAGACTCACTTTTTTGCAGGGCAAACATCATAGATCCAATTTGCCAGGCACAATTATCAAAAACCATCTTTTCATCTTCGGGCAATTGAAGTTCTTTAATCTTGATAAGGTTTTCTTTAAAAGAGTCAAATGATTCAGGATGAGCATATTTCTTAAGAAACTCATAGTAAACCCATGCAATAGATCTTTTGTTCCAGATGTTATCCGGTTCAGCTTGTAAATCCTGATTTGCCTTTTGCAAAGCTTCATCAAGTTTACCTGCTTTTCTAAGTTCTTTGGTTTCTTTAAATGACATATTGACCTTCTTTAATTTTGGTTACAAGGTTTTTAACTTTAGTAAGCAATTCTGCACTTTCGCACCTTTTTGCTATAGGCAAGACCCTTCCAAAAAATCCTGCTTTATCATATTCAAAGTCAATCACACAATCATAGCCGTTTTTACTTATCGTGTACCTGTCTTTCCATTCAAGGTGTTTTATATCAAGTACGGAGCAATCATCACTTAGTCCGTTGCTTAATTGATCAAACAGGCTTTTTAAAAATGGCTTTTCCTCTTCAATTTTAAAATCAAACTCAATCTGTGTAAGGATACCCTCTGAGTTATTTCTATTTACAACAATCGGAGTAGCCTTTTCAATGGTTTTTGTTATGATTTCAAAAAACTCATCAGAATTGGTATAAGCCGGAAGTCGCTGAAAACCTGGTCTGAAAACATTTTTACCGTTTACCCAATACTTTAGTGATGCAGTTTGGCTTTCTCTTGAAAACAGATACCATATCTCGTATCCCTTTCTTTCCCAACTAACTATGTCAATGTATTGCTGCTTTAAGCAATTCCATCTGTGAATGAAATGATCTTGTATAGATAATGGCGCATCATCTAACCCAAATTTCTTCAATTCGGGTAAAACATCATTGATGTTGATTTCTGCGGCTTGGTTTGCTTGTCCAATAAGCTCATTAAATGCCTGTTGTACATGCACATCAATAAAGTTCATCCCTGAAAAGGATGAAAAATAAGGCGGATTGATACAAAATAACCTACTTGAAGCACGGGTAACAGCTGTGTATGCCCATCGGTAGAAGTCAGGATTGGTCTTCCCAGACAGGTTATGCTCCGATTCATAGAAGTTGAAATTATCTTTTGTACCCCTATCCCAAAATACAAATGCGTTTGCCCATTCACCACCTTGAGCCTTGTGACAAGTTACGGCATAACCGTACTTAAGAAGTATGCAATTAAAATACTTATCATCAATTATTGCATCCTTAAACTCTTCTGTCCCAATCTTGAGTTGTGGATGCCGATTTTTGAAATCTATATAAAGTGCTTTTTGCTCTTCTGGTTTTAGATAATTATCACCATACAAATAGTTTTCCAGAATGAACCCGTTTATTGTTTTGGGTTGATTGTTCTCATCAGGTAAAACAAGACTTATGCTTCGCCAGGTAAGTTTGACACTTTGCCTTTTTCCTCCTTTCTCGTAAAATCTTACTTCTCTGCTTTCAACAGACGGACTGGATTCTGAAACAACAGCAAATTCTCCGTTCATTATCCCCAATCTATAGTTATTTCCTCCAATGATTACTGTATCAGAAGCCTGAATGTGTAAATCATCTCCAAATTTGTCACTGCGGATAGCGCGGTTCAAATCAAGTGCTGTTTTGTTTTTATAGCAGATGATAATTTTTTGGTCTTGTTGTGACTTGTAGGTTTCCAGATAGTCTGAATACGGCGGATTAAAAATATCTTGCTTATTTTCTCTTAAATCAAAATCATTGAAATAGCCTGAAGTCAGGCACTTTCTTATTTTAGTTGCAGAGAGCAGAATCCCATTTTTCGAATCCTGGCGTTTTACTTCCTTCAATTCTGCAACGGAAGCGGATACACCATATGTTTTATTTATGTAATCAGGCTTCAGAGCAGGAGAAAAGTTCATTCCAATTGGTGGCAGCTGAGCCGGATCACCAACAAAAACTACTTTGCTTTTTATGTTTGTCTCCTGTATTCTGGCGTAACTAAAAAGGTCTTTCAGCAGATGACCACTGCCAAATCGGAAAAATTCACCTTCATTCAAAATATCGCTTACCATTGATGCTTCATCCACAATTAGTACCGAATCGTGTAATTGTGGATTATTCCTGATTTTGTATTGGTACAAAAACGAAACATCATTTTCATCTTCACTTTTCTTTATCTCCTTCAACTCTTCATAGCTGTAAATTCCTTTGTGAATGGTTGTGGATTCAAATCCTGTCATTTGATTGATGACTTTTGCAGCTCTGCCGGTTGGAGCCATCAATTGATATCTCTTTTCAAATGATTGCAAATATTGAACAAAACCTTTCAACAAGGTGGTTTTACCACTTCCTGCATATCCCTGAAGGATAAAAATCCGCTCATCGCTTTCTAAAAAAGCATGAAGCTTTTCCAGGGCATTGCGCTGGTCGTTGGTGAGATTGATGTGATGGAAGTGGTTGAAGATGGTCATAAGATTAATGATTGATGCAAATTTGGAATAGATGTGTCTTTTTTTATTTTGTTGGGTTTCTCTTTATCAATGCTCCAAAGCAACATGTTAGCTATTTTTTCAAGAACCATTTCATTTAAAAACTTCCTTCACTAATTGAAAAATATCCTTGATTTCCGTAATGCTTATGGTAAGTTTAGGATGCCCATGAGCAATATCATTCCGGATTTCATTAAGTCTAATAAAACTATTGATGGATGATTCATTCAATCCAAGATAAAAATATCCTATAAAGGCGAACTTAAAGGGCATTGAGTCAATTGTCCTTTTAAAATTGATTTTCTCTTCATTAGTAAGTAGGCAGGGCTGGTTTCTTATTGAAATTAATTTGGGTCTTTTAGATGTTTTGATTTCTTCCTTTACAAATGTTAATGCGGACATTATATCATCATCTTTTTCTTCAAAAGCTTTCTTATACTTTCCATTAGACAAAGTCAAAATCTGATTTGAGCCATCATAAATGCTTTTCAAACGGCAATATTCTTCAATGATTTGATAAAACAATAAAAAAACACTCCTGAAAATAACAATATCTTGCTTTCTGTTTAATTGAAGCAACCGATATATTGCCTCCAAATGCTGAAAAGATTTTTCTGTAAAATCTTTAAAATCAATATTCTTATAACTAAAATCCTTTTGTTTTAAAGTGTCAATTTCAACTCTAAACTTTCGCAAATAGGACATCTGAAGTGCTTCCTTAACAGACTTGCAAAAAGACCGAAAACTTTCATTGGCAATTTCATCGGTAAAACTATATTCGGGGGATTCTTTAAGATAATATCCATCTGCACCGTTTTCAATAAGATTCATAAGGTTCCATGTTTTATTGGATGCAGTAAAAATAATTACCTGATTACCCGAATTAAAGGATTTTATTTTTTTCAAAACCTTGAATCCGGAAAAATTTTCTGTTTTAATAATATTTTCCTCCTCATTGCCCCTTAGTCTTAGGTCCAGTAAAAACAAATCAAAGTTTCCATTTTCGATAAGATTTTTGGATTCAGGACTGAAATCATCATATTCACCTACCCTTTCATTGATAATTTCAAAATCCCTTGACTTTTCTATTCTGAATATGGTTTGCAATAATTTGCCCCAACCTTTATTCGCCTCATCATCAATAAGCAGAATTCTTTTTCCAACAACATCTATTTGAGATGGTTTATTTAGATTAATTTTTCCTATAATCTTAAGTCCTGATGGTTTTAGTTTCTTATAATCATACTGTAATGCTTGGAGATACTTAAAATACAAACCTTTTGTTTTCATCCCAACATCAACATTATCCTTTAAAACATTCATTCCGGCAGATTTTTCCATTTTCAATGCACCCCATATATTAGCAATGGAATGCCTTCCAATAGTTTCATCCGGTTGAATAAGTATCTGCTTCAAAAAATCGTTTTTGAAGTCGTCAGGATTAAGATGGTCTAGCTTATGTAGTACCGACGATAAAATCTGGGGGGTCGGATTTTGCAGGAATTTGGTTCCTTTTGTATAAAGAATGTGGCAATAACTCCCTGTAACTCTTATGACTGTATCAAGCAATAAATCCGAAATTAAAATTATTTTACAGAGCCTTTTTGAATCAAGAACCTCGGTCAATCTAATGTGCAAAGCAAGTTTCATTGCTAAAACCATTTTTTCTTTCGAAAAGAAAATTACCAGGTTCTGAAAATCAATTTCCAACAGCTCTTCAACAACATAATTATGGATAACACTGTCTTCATCTGAAACAGGTGGAGGTAATTCAGGGTATTCAAGCGTTTGGAATTCGGACCGCTCACGTAGGCCAATCATATATGTTTTCTCCATATTCATTATTGCTTTCGTTAATAATGGCGAGATTTTGCAGGAACTTTAGAATTGTAATGGGTTTATCTTCAAAAAGGAAAACAAATTCATCAAATGACAACGAAATATTAGCCTTTGAATGAAAGGTTTTAAGTGCTTCAATGCCAACAAAACTTGTTTGGAAAATGTCGTCCTGATTTTGTTCAGATAACAATGAGAATAAATTGTCAATCAAATGATCCAGCTGGTTATTATATTTTTTCCCATACGCAATCAGCTGTAGATTTACGGCGCCGGTTTCTCTATAATTTTCTAAAAATGATCTTAGCCTTTTGTAGAAAATATTTTTTTTAATCCGTTGAATAACATTAGGAAACCGTTCCGGGTAATAAACTGCTTCTTCCGGCATTTGATTACTAAAAAGCACCAGGGGAATCTTATCACCATTTTGAGCAATCTCATTGATAACTCTGTTGATATTATCATTAGCACCCTCAATAAAAAATCCTTTGGGGCTCCAGTCTTCAGTGGTACTATGGACTAAAAGGCAGTCTGCTTCATTTAGGAAACTCAAATCTGCAACCGGAACCAACTTATCTACTACAACCAAAACATCATTGAATGTACCATCATCCACAAAATGAACATCTAATACTTTTCTTCTTTTATCGCCCTGATTATCATCAATCAAATATATCATTTTCCATAAAAGGTTAAAATATGTGTAAATCCATCCTTCCCTGCTTCTTCATCTGGTATTATTTCTACTCCATCTTGATCTGAAAGTATATTTAATTTCACCCCATCACCTTCGTATTTTGTTTCTATTGACCAATCACAATATCCTCGAAGTTTTTCCCTGATTGAATGAAAATCGCCTTTCATTGAATTGCTTAGTTGGTCAATTAATTCGTCGATTGGTTTTGCAAGAAAGGATCTCGTATGGCAAATCCGGATAATCTTCTCTTTGTAGTCTCCACTGGCTCTTCTAATATAATGCACCTTACATTGGTTGCTAATATCTGATCTTTTCGCAATACCTTCAAAAATAAGGTTTAGCGCATCTTTGAAGAATTTACTGAAAGTATAAATATCAGCTTTATGACAATCAATCAATTCTAATTCCATATTTTTCCCTGTCATTTTGCAGGCTTTTGAAAACTCTTCTTTTATTACGGGTTCAAGATTAGGTGGCTCAATTCTGGTTAATTCCCTGAATTTTTGAATAATAGCATAGAAATCAGGGTTTTGCATGGGATGTAGCTTTGTTTTTTCGCACCAATCTATCCATTTGGGATGCGACCAACCAATTTCTATCCTGTTACCCCATAGGGGCTTTTCTGCAAAAGAGAATTGATTAATTATACTATACAATGATTTGGGGATATAATGACTTTTAGTGAAGTCTAAAAATAAGGTTTGGCATGTTTCCAAATAGGTTCGTATTTGAAAATTTCCATCCACTTCATCATAATCATGTACCAGCCATTTAAAACCATTTCTCATTGAAAAAAGGCTCATTAATTCGGCTGTATCTTTGGGCCTATGCTTTGATATTAAAGCCTTCTCCTTATTTTCCTGCTCCCTCATCTTGTCAATCTCTTTAATCTTGGGAGTCAATAAGCCTTTTAATTCATTTATCTCTTCGATTATACGATTTTCACTCAAGGAATCCTTTTCGATTTCTTTGCCCACAAGTTCCAGGAGCTTTTCTTGTGTTCTCTCCTTAACATTCCTCTTCATACTTAATTTCAAAAGAGTCTGCATAAACTGGAACTTATAATTCGGGCCAGCAGTTGGTGTTTTATGGAGTGATGAACTTAATTCCGGAAAGTCTTCAGCTAATTCCTTCATCTCCTCCCTGCCGGGAGTTATTTGTTTCTTCGGGTCAAGTTTAGGTTGTAGTTTTACAGGTTCTGTTTTTTTAGGTACGCCAAATTCCGGAAACTCTTCAAATATTGCTTTTATCTCATCTTCACTTGGAAAAATCTGTTTCCTGGGGTCCAAATGCAATTTTGATATTATAGAGTTTAATCTGGTAGGCTGGTTGTCTAAACCCAGAAGTTGATCCAATTCGGATTTCTTCCCGCTTTTTATCTTATTCCAGACCTCTTCGTTGCTCTTTTGCTGTTCCCCTATTTTCGTTGCTTCTTCTTCTTTTTGAGTTTTTGTTTTATTTTGATATTCAATATCCGGCTCGCCTACTGCTGGTGGTATTGATTCTTTGATGGTACTTATAATTGGTTTCAAGGTTAAAAAACTACCTTTGGCACTGTTCTTTACTACAACCTGGTAATGGTTTTCCAAAGGCTCTTTTAAAAAAAGATTCTCACCATCTGTTTTGAGTGATTCTGTTTCCTTAAAATCGAGTTCGCTTATCCAAAACCCTCTCCCAAACAAGAATACCTTGTAGTTATGAAAAGTTTGGTTACGAGTGTCCTTATACTCACCTTTTTTATTTATTCTTACCTTTTTCATTGTAAAGCCTTAGTATTAAATAATTCTATTGCCTTTTCTATCCCTTCATTCTCCCATAAATCCAATATTTCATTAATCGGTTCAAATTCTACAATAAGATTGTCAAATCTGGTTTTCAAGGATAAATAAGTCCCATCATCCTTTCCCTTCACCATCTTCAAAAACTCCAATTTCCCATCTATGACATTCACTAAATGAGCATTTCGGTTTTTTACATGCCCTTTATCGGCTGTATAATCGCGTTTAAATATCTGCTCTGCCTTTTCATAACCATATCTTTCCCAATAATATAACCACATTCGGATTTGTTTTATATATCTTCGGCGTACGTTTACCTTTTCATTTACAATCAGTCCTGTTGCTTCCTGGCGGTATCCCGTTTTTTGTAAACGTGTTTTCTTTGGGTTTATGTCTAGTTTTTGGTCTTCTTCTATGATCCTTTTCAGTTCCTGATTAAATGCTTCATCGGTATAGATATTATGTGGCGATGAAAAGGTAATATCATCAGCATATCTTGTATAGGTCGCTCCAAATCGGTTGGCAAGTCCGGTAAGTCTGCGGTCAAGTTTTTTGCAAAGAATATTGGTTATAGCAGGGGATGTGGGGCTACCCTGAGGGAGCACGGTTTTTATTTCACCCTCAATTTCAAAGGGGTGGGTGCAAAGGCTTGCCAGCAAAAATGCCAATGGTTCTCTTTCTCCGTTCAGGTTAAACGGATCGTACATGAACCCTAGCTTTACTCTGTTTCGATCAAAACTGTGAAAAAAGTCCTTCAAATCCATGTTCAGGACAAAATGATGACCCACATGCTTTTTGGCATTGTCAACAATCGATTTATCAAGTACAAATCCTGTTGCCGCTTCATGTGGTTCGTAAATACATTGGAGGACAAAGTTTAATGTACGAAGTATCGATTTTAATCCTTTTACCGGTGCATGTATATTTCTGCCTGAACCAGATTTTTTCTTGATGGTAAAAGATTTGTAGCGTTTTTTGCAAACTGCCGGATTGGCATAATAGGTAAGTGACTTTAATTGAACAGGATTACTATTTTCGCCATATAGCATACTTTTTGCATCACTCAGAAGTTTAACCATGTCCTCTTTGCTTTGCATTTCTGTAAATTGCTTTTTAACCTGGTCAATATGTTCTTGTTCAATTTTCATTTCCTAAGGTTTTGAAAGCCTTTGAAAACACCTGCCGGATACTCTATCTGTATGAATGTTTCAGTCATAACTACTGAACATCTCTACCCATCATCACTGAATAATGCATTAATAATAACATCATAACATAAAACCCATATTAGATTTACTAAGGAATGCGTCAGTGACGTTCATCCCACGCATAGCGTGAGAAAAGATGCCGATCTGCCTCAAACAAAGTTTGAGACCAGCACCCACGAATCAATATCTTACGGCAAGTGTTTCAAAGAACAATCAGCAAAGCTATTTATTTCCTGTGCACTCTACCTGCACAAATTAAAAATATTTTCCTAGAATCTCATTTAGCCTGTTTTTAAACT
>CAYMLS010000217.1:0-9097 GCA_964390665.1 uncultured Bacteroidales bacterium
CCTTGGAAAGGGAGAGATGGCCGAGTGGTCGAAGGCGCACGCCTGGAAAGTGTGTATACCCCACAAGGGTATCGAGGGTTCGAATCCCTCTCTCTCCGCCATTTTATTCACCAATTATTTGGTGCAATATTGCGAATCATCAAATTAATCATTAATATTTAATTCAATTACAGTCAAATCAAAATCAACTGAATTCATTATGAAAAAATTATTTGTTTATTTGACCATAGCAGGTTTGCTAACTTTCGGGCTGAATGCTACATTGCAAGCGCAAGATGAGCAAGTGCCTGAAATAGAGAACACAGAAGAAGATACCGTAATGGTGGAGGAAGAGGATCCCATGTCGCCGGCAGAAGCTGCTGCAGCTGATGAAGAGGAAGCAGAGGATCAAACATTTCATTACATTCTGAAGGAGAAGTTTATTGAGGGTGGTGCCGGATTTATGAGTATCATTCTTGTTTGTTTGATTATTGGTTTGGGTTTATGTATCGAAAGAATCATTTATCTGAATTTGTCATCTACAAACACCAACAAACTCCTGAAAAAAGTTGAAGGTGCCCTTAACGAAGGTGGAGTAGATCAGGCAAAAGAATTGTGTAGAAAAACACGCGGACCTGTTGCCAGTATTTATTATCAGGCACTTGATCGCTTCGATGAAGGCATGGAAGTAGTCGAAAAATCAGTAGTTTCTTACGGAAGTGTACTGATGGGACGTCTGGAAATGAATCTTACCTGGATCTCACTGTTTATCGCCATTGCTCCTATGCTTGGTTTCATGGGTACAGTAATTGGTATGATCGGTGCATTCGATGCGATTGCCTCAGCAGGTGATATTTCACCCACAATTGTTGCCGATGGTATTAAAGTAGCACTTTTGACAACCGTATTTGGTTTGATCGTTGCTGTTATCCTTCAGGTATTCTTTAACTATATCGTTGCTAAAATTGACGGTATCGTAAACAGCATGGAAGAAGCAACCATTTCTTTCATGGATATTTTAATCAAGTACAACAAATAATTTTAAAACGATTCTTTTATGAACGAACAGTTAATAGATACTGCCATTTATGTGACCTACGTCCTTTTTGGATTGGCCGCGTTGTCTGCACTGGTTTTCCCCCTTGTATATTTAATTACGGATTTGAAAAAGGCAAAAAATGCCCTCATAGGTATCGTGGTGCTGGCAATTGTACTTTTTGTTGGTTACAGTATGGCTACCAACGAACTATATGAAGGATTTGCCGTTGGTCCTACCGCCTCTCAATGGATCGGTGGTGGTATCAATGCCACCATAATGCTGGTGGGATTGGCATTCCTTGCTGCGGTATATACAGAAGTAGCAAAAATTTTCAAATAATTTAAAAAATAAATAAGTCAGGAGAAAGCTTTATGGCAAGACAAACACCCGAAATCAATGCCGGTTCGATGGCAGATATTGCCTTCCTGCTTCTTATCTTCTTTCTGGTAACTACTACCATGGATGTTGATACAGGTTTAAGAAGGCTGTTGCCACCACCTATTGATCCCAACCAGCCCGAACCACCTCCCGTAAGAGAGCGTAACGTTTTTGTGGTTCTGGTAGACCAAAACGACAGATTGCTCGTGGAAGGTGAACTTGGGAATATTCAAACCCTGCGTTCGCAAGCAAAAGAGTTTATTTTAAACCCTAATGATGATCCTACCATGCCTGTCAGAGAAATGAAAACCATTGAAAATCTTGGAGAAGTTGAGGTTTCAAGGGGTATCATCTCTCTGCAAAACGACAGGGGGACTTCCTACGAAATGTATATTGCGGTACAAAATGAACTCGCTGCTGCGATCAACGAAATCAGAAATGAATTGTCAGAAGAAGAATTTGGAGTCCGGTTCGATGAACTAACGGATCAGGACCTAATCAGAGCGATCAGGACAGCCGTACCTATGGCCATCTCTGAAGCTGAACCTAAAGATATAGGAGGTTAATCATGATCAAAGGAAGATTTAAAAAAGAATCAGGAGAAAGATCACAGAAAATTAATACTTCGTCCTTACCGGATATTATTTTCATGCTTCTTTTCTTCTTCATGGTTACTACCACCATGCGCGAAACTACTCTTTTCGTTAAGAATACTTTGCCGAAGGCAACAGAAATTCAAAAACTGGAAAGAAAATCTCTGGTGAGCTTTATCTATATTGGACCTCCGCTGCAGGCAAATGTATTTGGAACTGAACCACGTATCCAACTCAACGATGCTTTCGGTAGCTTGAGTGAAATTGCCGCTTTTGTTGAAGCTGAGAGATTGGCAAGACCCGAAGCGGAAAGACCTCTCATGGTTACTTCAATGAAGATTGATAAAGAAACCAAAATGGGAATTGTAACCGATGTAAAACAGGAACTCAGAAAAGTGAATGCTTTAAATATCAATTACTCCACTGTAAGAGGAGAACCTGATGTGAGATAAGTAAAAAATATCGCGCAAGCATAGAAAGCAATTTTATGTGATTCAGGATTTTATAAAAAGAGGTGTTGTCACAAAAACAGCACCTCTTTATTTTTAAAACCTGTTCAAAATATTCTATCTGGTATAGAATATCAATCAAATCCCGCTGTATGCAGATTGAGATAAACCTGCTGGTTGTCAGTGAAAAAACTTATGATTTCATGCTCATCTGTATTCTTTTGCGCTGAACATCCACTTCGAGGATGGTCACCATTACTTTCTGGTTGAGTGATACAACTTCTGCCGGATTGCTGATAAACCTGTCTGCCATCTGGCTGATGTGAACCAGCCCGTCCTGATGTGCTCCCACATCCACAAAAGCACCAAAAGCAGTAATGTTGGTAACAATGCCTGGTAACTTCATACCAGGTTTCAGGTCTTTGATGCTGTTGATGTTTTTATCAAATTCAAAAAACTCGATTTCCTTCCGCGGATCTCTGCCTGGTTTGGATAATTCTGCCAAAATATCTTTCAGGGTTGGTAATCCTGCCTTTTCTGTAATATATTTTTCAGGTTGAATTTGTTTTCGCAAAGATTCCTCGTTGATGAGTTGCTCTATCGTTACTCCGAGGTCTTTAGCCATCGCATTCACAATATGATAACTTTCCGGATGAACTGCACTTCTGTCAAGTGGGTTTTTGCTTTGCTGTACCCTGATAAACCCTGCAGACTGTTCAAAAGCTTTGTCACCAAACCGTGGAACTTTTTTCAGTTGTTGTCTGGATTCAAAAGGTCCATTCTCATTTCTGTGATCCACAATGTTTTTTGCCAGGGATGCACCCACCCCCGAAACATAAGTCAATAACTCTTTGCTGGCAGTATTTAACTCAACGCCTACTGAGTTTACAGAGCTAACCACAACGTCATCCAGGCTTTTTTTCAATAGTTTCTGATCTACATCGTGCTGATATTGTCCAACACCGATCGATTTAGGATCAATTTTCACAAGTTCAGCCAAAGGATCTGCCAATCTTCTTCCGATACTTACCGCTCCTCTTACCGTTACATCATACTCGGGAAATTCCTCGCGGGCAACGGGTGATGCGCTATATACAGACGCACCGCTTTCATTGACCATCACTGCAAATATATCTTTTGGAAACCGGATGCTCCGGATAAGGTTTTCAGTTTCTCTGCCTCCTGTACCGTTTCCAATGGCAATGGCTTCTATTTGATAAGCGTTTACCAGACTTTGTATTTTGGATGCAGCTTCTTTTCTTTTGTTTACAGGAGGATGCGGATAGATGGTTTCATTGTGCAGGAGTTTTCCTTGTTTATCAAGGCAAACTACTTTACAACCAGTGCGCAAACCCGGGTCTATTGCCAAAATGTTTTTTTGCCCGAGCGGTGGGGCCAGCAACAACTGCCGGAGATTTTCCGCAAATACTTTAATGGCCTCTTCGTCTGCTTTTTGTTTATACAACTGACGCATCTCAGTTTCCATAGAAGGTGCCAATAGTCTTTTATAAGCATCTTTGATGGCGATTTGAACCTGTTGGGTTGATTCATGATTTCCCTTTAAAAAAAGGGACTCCAGGAGTTCTGTTGCTTCATCGGCATCGGGTTGAACAGATACCTTTAAGAAACCTTCATTTTCGCCTCTGAACATGGCCAATATTCTGTGCGATGGTGCTTTTTTGAGAGGTTCTCTCCACTCAAACCAACTTTCATATTTTTTTCCTTCTTCTTCTTTTCCCTTGATTACTTTACAGATCAGTTCTCCTTTCCTTTCGTTCAGTTTTCTGATTCTTTGGCGTGCTCTGGTATCTTCATTGATCCATTCTGCCATAATATCTCTTGCTCCTGCCAGTGCCTGATCAGCATCAGAAACACCTTTTTCTTCGCTTACAAATTTCATCGCTTCCTGTTCAGGATCTGATCTGTTCTGCTGGAAGATTATTTTTGCCAGGGGTTCCAGTCCTTTGGCAATGGCTATGGTCGCTTTTGTCTTTCGCTTAGGGCGATAGGGCAGATAAAGGTCTTCCAGTTCTGCCATGGTATGTGCTGCTTCAATCGTTTGTTTTAGTTCAGGCGTGAGTTTCTTTTGTTCTTCAATACTTTTCAGGATCGACTCCCGCCTTTTGTCAAGTTCTGTTAGTTGTTGAAATCTGTCGCGTATGGTTGTTATCTCAACCTCATCGAGAGACCCTGTCATCTCTTTTCTGTATCTTGAAATAAAGGGTACAGTTGAACCTTCCTCAAGCAATTCGAGTGTGGAACGGATTCCCTTACCGGGCAATCCTGTTTCTGATGCAATAATATTTATATATTTATCCATTGAAATTTATATTTGTACGTTTTTCGTGGGCAAACCTACACATTTTTTGGTAAACCTGGCAGGTTAGTGAAGAAAACGTCAAATCCCGAATTGATTCATGACAAGGTTACAGATCAATACATGCTAAGGATCAAAAAATGGATAACAACGAACTATTTATTATTGCTTTCCATAAAACGTCCGTTGCTCTGAAATAAATGTCTGCGAAA
Source organism: uncultured Bacteroidales bacterium (assembly GCA_964390665.1). GTDB lineage: Bacteria > Bacteroidota > Bacteroidia > Bacteroidales > UBA7960 > SKVR01. The sequence goes on from CAYMLS010000217.1 coordinate 4,968, forward strand.
AATATCACTTAACAAATTCCATGATTTTCACTATGCAGGGTAAAGCAGAAAACAGAACCCTTGTTTTTACCTTCTGATTCAACCCATATTTTGCCATGGTGTTTGTCAATGATATGTTTTACCAATGCCAAACCCAGTCCGTTTCCTGAAGCATCTGTATTGAATCTGCTGAAAAGTTCAAATATTTTGTCTTTGTGTTCCTCATCTATTCCAATGCCATGATCCTGAATGCAATAGGTTCTTGTTCCGTTTTCCTGCCGGCTGAATATTTCCACTGTATTATCCTTTTTTTCTTCGGAAAATTTAATAGCATTTTCGATCAGGTTCTGGAAGAGTTCTCTGATTTGCGTTTTATCAACCAATTCGGTACCCATATCGGGTTGAATTTTGATTTTACATTTTTTCATTTGCGAGATTCCGAACAAAAGGTTTGACGCTTCCTGTGCTAATTTGCTCATGGGTAATTCCTGGAAGTAATTCTCCTGTTTGCTTATTCTGGAATAAGAGAGAAGTCCTTCAATCAGTTGATGCATTTTTTCGGTGGCGTCTTCAATTCTTCCCATGTTTTCTTCTACCACTTCATGGTTTCCTGATCTTATGTCATCACGCAGCAAACTAAGAAAACCCTGAATGGTTACCAGTGGGCTGCGCAGGTCGTGTGATACGGTGTAGGAAAATCTTTCCAGTTTGGTATTGATTTTTGAAAGTTCTTCCATTTGTCTTTTGATGACCGCTTCTGCTTTGATCCTTTCGGTAATATCGAAATACACACCAATAATGCCCAGGGGTTGTTTCTCCTGGCTCATGAAAACCTTTTTATGAAAAACGGCATCCATTTCCCTTCCATCAGGGAATTTGATGCGTGTTTCATACTGCTGGGAGGATTGACTTTTCAGCAATTCCATGTCTTTTTGATGAAATTCCCCTGCCATTTCCTCAGCAAAGATATCGAAAACTGTATGACCAACGATCTCTTCCCTGTCCTTATTTAAAAAGTCGCAGAAAGACTTATTACATCCTTTGTATACACCTTTATCGTCTTTGTAAAAAAGTGGAAAAGGTATATTGTTGATGATCAGTTCAAGGAAGTAGGATTGAAACTCCTTTTCCTGCTGATTGCGCAGTTCATTGGTGACATCCCTTATCAGGATAAGTCTTTTGTTTTTCTCTGCAATGCCTGGTATTTCATGTCCGGAGACCTCAGCATGAAACGCTTCACCAGATTTATTTTTGTGGATAGCATCAGACTGCTTTTCAATATCGCAGGCATCGGAAAAGAGGTAATCCGGGATATATTTTTCCCTGTTTTTTTTCAACAGCAGATCATGAATGCTTAGTTGCAAAAATTCATCGCGGTCATATCCATATTTTAGCAACGCTGATTCATTGGCATCGAGAATGCGAAGGCTGTTGGTATTATAAATAAGCATTGGGCTGGGATGAATAGAAAAAAGGTTTTTATACCAGATAAAACTTTGCTTATATTCTATTTCAAGTTGCTTGCTGTCGTTGATGTCGAACAACAAGCAGATCATACCCAAAAACTCATTTTGTGCATTATGATAGGGGAAGCAGGAGTTAACAAACCACCGGTATTTTTTTTCTCTGGTTATCATCCGGTAAGAAAATGAAAAAGACTCTTTATTCAAAAAACCCGTTGTAAATTTCTGAATGCACTCTGTTTTATCATCCGGGTGGGCTGCAGATATCCATGAAAAGGGTTTTTGCAAGGGTAGCTCTATGCCGGTAAGATCCATCCATTTTTTGTTGGAAAAAATGCAATGCCCCAATTCGTCGGTTTGCCATAAGGGTTGATAATGCCTGTTAAGCAAGTCTTTTTGCATGATCTCTTTTTCCATGATATTGGTTTGGGCTTTTTTCAGGTTCCTTAAAACCGGCGAAACAATAGAATAGATCAACCCTCCACTGGCCAAAACAAAAAACCATCCTTTATAGGTTTGAATTTGTGTGATAGATGCAGGATCATCTACCCAAAAGGCAACCAGGTTGTCGGAAAAAAGTATCCAAAGCACACCAAAAAAAATGTATATGCCTGTTATCCAACCTGCAGGATGTTTTCTGTTGAAAAGATTGCTTTTGCTCATATTCCAATACTTTAATTTCCGGGGAAGCAGTTGTTTGGTTCTGGTGAACTGTTTTCCTAATGGGGGGTATTGCCATTTGGTAAAATTATAAATTCATTTTGACATTCCTGCAAATTTTTCTATCCAATATGGTGTTCTGACAATGAAACAGTACTGAATTTTATCATTCATTTATCCTCTTTATGTTTAGGCCAATAAACAAATCATTGCTATGGAACAAACAAAAAAATCAGAAAAACGAAAGATTTAAATGCACCGGGGAAGGAATAATTGTAAAAAAATATGTAGGTTTGCTGTTCTATTGCTTAGAACCTTCAGTTTGGAGGTTTTCTTTGTAAAGGCAACTGCATGGGTAATTTTTTACTACCTCGCTGCTTTCAAATATACGAATAAGTTTTTTTTTATTTATTTCCGATGTTTGTGATTGTGAAAAATAGCGTGCAAAGCATACTCATTGACAAGGCTGACCGGATGATAACCGGATTATTCTTTATCATGATCATATGTCTTCAATAAAACAGAAGGGTTTATATGTGCTCATTAAAATCATCTATTTATAAAATTCAAAATACATTGAAATATGCAAGATCTGAAAGAATTTATTGAGAAGAACAAAGAAAATTTTTTATCTGATCTGTTTGAATTGATCAGAATACCATCGGTAAGCAGCAATGATAGTCATAAGGATGATATGCAAAAAGCTGCCGAATGGGTGCGAAACTATCTGGTTAAGCAGGGGGCTGATACTGCTGATGTGATCGAAACCGAAGGACATCCGGTTGTGTATGGGCAGAAGATCCTCGACGAAAGTCTGCCAACGGTTTTGGTGTATGGACATTATGATGTGCAGCCTGCCGAACCCTTCGATCTTTGGAAAAGTCCGCCTTTTGAACCCGAAATACGCGAAGGGCGCATTTATGCCCGTGGAGCCAACGACGATAAAGGACAAATGTTTATGCACTTCAAGGCGTTTGACTATCTGATGCAGTCTGGTCAGCTCGAATGCAATGTGAAATTCATGATCGAAGGGGAAGAGGAGATCGGTTCACCAAGTTTGGGGCAGTTTTGCAAAGATAACAAGGAGCGCCTGAAAGCGGATGTTATCCTGGTTTCCGATACTTCAATGCTTGCACCCGATAAACCTTCCATAACAACCGGTTTGCGTGGGTTGGCTTATATGGAGGTAGAAGTAACAGGACCTAGTCATGATCTCCATTCTGGATTATACGGCGGAGCAGTGGATAATCCTGTAAATGTCTTATGCGAAATGATCGCCAAACTCCGTGATGAGAATAACAAGATCACCATTCCGGGTTTTTATGATGATGTGGAAGAACTTAGTCATGAAGAAAGAGAAGAAATGGGTAGGGCACCTTTTGATGCCAATGAATTCCGTCGTCATATCAATATACCTGCCGAAAACGGAGAAAAAGGTTATTCCACACCGGAAAGAACAGGTATCAGACCCAGTTTGGATGTTAATGGCATATGGGGCGGATATACTGAAAAGGGCGCCAAAACTATTCTGCCCTCAAAAGCCAATGCCAAGATCAGTATGCGCCTTGTTCCCCACCAGAACTCTAAAAAGATAGAAAAACTTTTCAAGTCGTATTTTGAGTCCATTGCTCCTGAATCGGTAAAGGTTAAAGTTGAGTTTTTGCATGGTGGGGAAGGATATGTGGCACCCACCAACACGCTTGCCTACCAGGCTGCCAGTAAGGCCTTTGAAGAAACTTACGGTATGAAACCCATACCTGTAAGAAGCGGAGGTAGCATTCCTATCATTTCCCTTTTTGAAGAAGTACTCGGTACCAAATCAATACTGATGGGTTTTGGACTTGATTCTGATGCCATTCACTCACCCAATGAAAATTATGCCTTATCACAGTTTTATAAAGGCATTGAAACCATCCCTTATTTCTATAAATATTTTGCAGAAATGAGTAAAAAATAAAACCTTTACTGACAGATATTTAGTATCAGCAAGAAAACCCACGATTTTATCTGTGCTTGATAAAGAAAGCG
>CAYMLS010000218.1:0-9059 GCA_964390665.1 uncultured Bacteroidales bacterium
CTCAAGAACAATCATCGTCAAGGGATTAAGGTAATCATTCTTTACCCCATGAATGCACTGGCATCTGACCAGGCAAAACGTTTTGCCGAAACTATATGGGAGGATGAACGATTAAGGGGTAACATCACTGCTGGTTTGTTTATTGGTGAGGGGAAGGACAAAAAGAAATTTCCCAAAAGCATGGGGGAGTTTCACATTATTGAAAACCGTGACAGCATTGTTGACAGCCCGCCTGATATTTTACTCACCAATTTTAAAATGCTCGATTATGCGCTGATGCGCAACAATTACCACAACCTCTGGATCTTTAATCTGAACGATCCGACCCTGCTCCGGTTTCTGATTCTCGACGAACTGCATACCTACGACGGAGCCCAGGGTACAGATGTGGCAAACCTGATCCGGCGGCTCAAACTGAAGCTGGATATTCCCAAAGGTCAGCTTTGTCCGGTGGGAACTTCAGCCACCATGGGCTCGGGCGAAGATTCTGCCCAACGTCTGACCGAATATGCAACCAGGGTGTTTGGAGAGCATTTTGATACGGGTTCTGTAATTACTGAAAACAGACAGCGTGTTGAGGAATTTTTTCAGGAGACAGAGGAGCAGATGGAGGACTATGTGCCACGACAGATTGGTATGCTCGAAAGCCGGCTAAAGGAAGATGAAATCTATGAAGATTATATCGTGCGCCAGAAAAGACTCTGGCAGTTGCCTGAATCGCTGAGTACTGTACAGTTGGGTGAGGAGTTGAAGAAGTTGCAGATTTTTAAAGACCTTATCACTCTTACATGCAGACAGATTAAACCCCTGCATGAAATACTGGAGGAACTCGCCAATATCAACAATAATTTCAAAAGATTGCCTCAGTGGGATGATGCAAATAGTTTGAGTCCCCGGGAAGAAGTGATCAATTCGCTTCTTGCCCTTATCAGCGAATCCAGAATTGGCGATAAAAAGAAATATCCCATGTTGTACCTGCAAATTCAAATCTGGGTTAGGGAGCTCAGCGGCGTATTAAGGGGTATGGGTGATAAACCACTATTCACCTGGAAAGATAAGGTGGGAGAAAAGTATGAACCTAAAGCATTGCCCGCTTATTTTTGTCGTGAATGTGGTGCCAGCGGTTGGCTGGGGGTGAAAGATGACAACAAAAATCATTTTTATTATGATCCTCTGCAGGTTTATGAAGCCTATTTCAGCAATCATAAAAATATTTACTTCATCAACACCCCCGAACATAAGCACATCGATGAATTTGAACCCAGTACTACGATTGATGAGTATCTCGACATCGTTGATTTAAGTTTGCATGATAAAGTTTCTGACGGACGATTTAAGATTCATGCCGTCCGGAAACTTAATGACAATAGGTCGAGGCATGTATGTCCGCAATGCAACACAGAAAACACCCTGAACATCATTGGCACCCGGGTTGCCACAATGTCTTCCATCACGGTTAGCCAGATACTCTCATCCAATCTGGATGCCCGAACCGAAAAATACCGGAAGATTCTTGCGTTTACCAACAGTGTTCAGGACGCAGCTCATCAGGCAGGTTTTGTTGAGGCCCGCAATTACCGCTTTACATTTCGTTCATCACTGCAAAGGGTACTCAATGAGTTCAATGCACCCATGAGCATATCTTTTTTGCAGGAAGCATTCATTGAATACTGGAAAAAGAATGCTGACGAGACGGGAACCAACAATGAAGAAGCCTACTATTATCGCTTTTTTCCGGCAGATTACAAAGGACGTGCTGACATAGACCATGACTACCGCAAAGGAGAAAAATTCAGCGAAGCGTTTAAGAAAGAATTTGACGAACGTATGCGCTGGGAAATTCTTTCTGAATACGGATATAATGCAGTTATTGGTCGTACACTTGAAAAGTCAGGTGCATCAGCTGTAAAGTTTGATGAGCAAAGCCTTCTCAATGTTTATGCAGAAATGCAGCAATGGCTCAGCGACAACAACCTGCAAATGATAACCCGGGAAAAGTTTGTTGCTTTCCTCAATGGAATTCTGCACAGAATAAGAATGCGGGGTGGGATTGACCATGTATTCTTTAGCAAGTTCAGAACCACCGACCTGAAGCTCTGGAGCCTGAACTGGAATAAGGATAACCGGCATTTTCTCAACAGAAAATTTGGTCGGCGTTCCCGTTTGCCAAAGCTTATAACCACCGATCCTCATAGCAGGGGTGTATTGGATTCTACCCATACCTTAGCAAATAACTGGTTCAGGAGTTATTATGTAAAATCCTTTCCAATGGCTGGAAATCACCAGGGCATAGTGAACGACTTTTACAAAAAATTATTTGAAATCTTTGAGGAATTGAAGATTGCCAACAAAACCGGCAGTGCAGGCAATGAAAATTATGCACTTGAGCCCTCCGCAATTATCGTGGAGAATAAAGTGAAGCATCACTTTTGCAATTCATGTGGATTGGTGCTTAATCTCGCTGGTTCTAATATGCTGGGCGAAAAGACTCCGTGCCTCGATTATAACTGCAAAAGCGGGTATTATGAACCGCAACCAGAAATAAAGCCCAATTACTATCAATTGGTTTATAACCGTAAGCGTTCGCCAAGGATATATGCTACTGAACATACAGGACTTCTGGAGCGAAAGGACCGGGAGAACAAGGAAATAGAATTTAAAGAAAGACCCCGCTTCAACTCCCTGAATACCATTGTGGCGACCTCGACGCTGGAAATGGGTATCAACATAGGAACACTGAATGCAGCTATTAACAATTCTGTACCTCCCCTTCCATCAAACTTCCTGCAACGCGTAGGAAGGGCTGGACGTGATTCGGGAAGTGCCCTGATAACCAGTTTTGCCCAATCAAAAGCTCACGACCTCTTTTACTACGAGGATCCTCTTGATATGATGGAGGGAGAAGTTGCCACCCCAGGGTGTTTTCTTGAAGCCAAAGAAATCCTTATCCGTCACTTTCTGGCATTTTGCTTCGACAACTGGTCAAAAGCCGATAGCAAGAATAACAGTATTCCGGGACGTCTTATCAGTTTAAGGCTTTTCAACACCGATTTAAATGATCCCTACTTTTTTTCCAACAAATTGATTTCGTTTATCAAAGCCCATGAAAGTATATTCCTGAATCGTTTTTCAGAATTTTACAAGCCGGATTTACGGGATAGCAAGGTTTTGGATACCCTCAGAGACTTTTTGGCGGATGAAGGCTTTTATCTTCGCATTAAAAGGGTTTTTGAAAAGCTAAAGAATGAGTATATCAACATTCATGAAAAGCGAAAAGATATAGACAACATTATCTCAGAACGCAAACTTGCTCCCAGTGATGAAGAGCGCAAGTTGCTTGAAAAAGAAAAAAGCTCTCTTTGGGGCATAAAACGGCAAATGGATAAGCGTTCCGTCCTGGAGCACCTTATCAATGTTGGCTTGTTGCCCAATTATGCATTCCCTGAAACAGGAGTTGCACTCAATGCAAGGATTTGGGCAAATCAGGCAAAGGCAAGTGATACCATACCCGGTGAACGACAGCTCGAGATTGTAAGAGCAGCCAGTGTTGCCATCAGGGAATTTGCACCCGGAAACTACTTTTACACTCAGGGATACAAACTTCACATATCAGGCTTAAACACTTTTGACTGGAAAGATTCCGGGGTGTTAATCCGTAATCGTTTTTGCTCCAATTGCGATCACATTGATGTTGCGGCATTGTCTACCGAACTAAACTGTCCAAAATGCGGAGACGCTTCATGGTCTTCTGCCAAAAATGAACATGTATTTGTAAAGCTCAGCAGTGTTAAATCAATCAATACCAGGGAAAAGGCTACACTTGATGACAGTAGTGATGACAGAGAGTCCACCCATTATCGTATATCCCGGCATATCCGGTTCGATTATAATACGTTCCAGGGTGCCTGGGGTATGAAAGATATTCCCTTTGGTATTGAATACGTGAAAAATGTAAAGATTACCGAAGTTAACCTGGGGTTGTCCAAAGCTGGTGCTGCCAATAAAATTGTTATCAATAAGCATGAAAATGTTCCTTTTCATGGTTTCGTTACTTGTCGCTACTGTGGCAAAAGTACATCTGAACCCCATTTAGCCGGTTACGACCAGAATTTTAGCTTTCACTACCGTTATTGTAAGCATAAAGATGAAAATTATGCGGGCATGAGCAATGAGATTTTCGAGGAAGTATACCTTTTCCGCGAAATCAATACCGAAGCCATTAAGGTTTTATTGCCCGTGCAGGAGTTTGAGGGGGATTCGCAGGTAAATATGTTTAAGGCAGGCCTGGAACTGGGGTTAAAGCAGTTTTACGGGGGTAATCCGCAGCATTTGAATATTGTGGACTACACAGAATACAACGCAAAAAATTCGCGTTTTGACAGATACCTCGTGATTTATGATACCATTCCGGGAGGTACAGGATATCTGGAGAAACTGTTCAAACCGGCTGAATTTACGGAGGTAATCTCAGAGGCTTATAAAGCCATAAAAGAATGCAGCTGCCGTTTTAAGGGAAAAGACGGTTGCTACCGATGCATTTTCACTTACTCCAACCAATACATTCAGGAGGAATTAAGCAGGGAAAAGGCAGAAAAACTTTTCAAAAAAATAGTTCAAAGGTCATCTGCCTGGGAAACCTACTCAACTGGCTTGGGTTCATTATCCAGTACCGGGCAGATTGAAGAAAGTGAGCTTGAAGACAGGTTTATTCGCAGCTTGAGAAACTTCGTTAAGAAAAAGACTGATGAGGGATGGAAGTTCGAGGAATTCATAGAAGACTCAGTGATGAATTACAAAATCAGAATCGTAAACGGTCCAAGGGTTTTCAGCTACTTTGTTCGCCCACAAAAGGAGTTGGGGCCTTCAGATGGTGTACGGTTCAGAACACGCTCTGATTTTTACATCAGTCTGACACATGTTGCAAGAAATGACAGTGCTGAAGAGAATGAAGAACCCGGGATGAATGTTATGGATATTGCGGTTTATCTTGATGGATATACTTTTCATGCTGGCAAAGAGAACATGCGCTTCTTCAACGATCTTCAGAAGCGCATAGCCATTGCAGAATCAGGCAACAAAATATCCTGGACCTTGTCCTGGTCTGATATCGAAAAATTTGATGCCATAGAAAATAATTCAGAAAGAGAGGACCATCTTACCTTTGACAGAAAGCTTTACGGAAAGACACAAAAGATTTATGAGAAAACACCCCAATGGCGCAACTATCAAAGTGTGCTTTCTGATTTACCTAATTCTATGGAACGTTTGATTTGGTATCTGCAAAATCCCCTTCCTGAGCAGAATGCCGGAAAAAAGATTGCATTGGCATTATCCCTGAGACAATCGGTATTTGCCCAACCTTCTGTGGATGACTCGCAAATAGAACAAATTCTTCAGGAGCCTTTTAAACCTTTTGACAGTTTGATAAAAGCCAAGGATGTTTCCAAGGGTATGTTCTGGGTATTTCCTGAGATTCCATTAAAGGCTGATTTTGCAGCCATTAAATCAGCTGTCAGGCTTGCGGATCTTAAAGTAGAAACAACAATAGCTACAAATACCGTCAAGGAAAGTCTGAATAAAGAGCAATGGGAAAACTTCTGGCAGTGTTACAATCTTGTGCAGTCTGACTGCAGGATGATAATGGCTAAAGAAGATGAAATAACCACGGAACCCGGAGCAGACAAATACGAATGCCTGAGTTTTCATGATGAAGAGTTGCATGAAATTGTGAGATTGCTAATCGATAACAATGTACCCTTCGAGAAAGAAGGAGGTTTCATCCTTGAATCCGGAAGTACTTTTGCCGAAGCAATGCTGGGGTTTGAAAATGCAAAAATTGTTATCCGCCCGCTAAGCGATAATGATCGAAAGCTTTTCATGGATGCAGGATACAAAGAGATTGTCCCAACTGAGTTTAACATAAATGATATAACATCATGAGATTATACATTCACGACAAATGCATGGATAAACTTTTTGATCTGCCAAAAAACATTTCAAAAAGAGTACTTGAGTTTCAAAAAAAATTCAGAGAAGATTCAAGATCGGCATCAATAAACCTTGAACCTATCAGTACTTTTAAAGATCCCTTATTGCGAACTGCACGTATCACAGATCAATACAGGGCAATTATCCGGGTTCCCGAAAGTGGAAAGAACTATTATTTACTTTGGGTTGACAACCATGATGAAGCGATGGATTGGGCAAAAAATAAAGTTTTTCAATGGAACGAGAATACTCAGTCTGCCCAGATTTTCACATCATTCGAATCAACAGAAACTGCCGGAGATAAAGCTTTCCTTAAACCAGAATCCCAATACGAAGTATCAATGTTTGGAGATTATTCTGATGAGGATTTAAAAGCAATTGGAGTACCTGAAAGTCAGACTAAACTGGTTAAAGGTATCAGAGATTTTGATGAATTTGAAAGAGCAGAAAAGTTTTTGCCCTCTGATGCTTTTGAAAATCTGTTCTATCTTTCTGACGGACTCAGTATTGAACTGCTCATTGCCGAAATAAATGAGGGTAAAACAACTTCGGGAGATCCCGATGAACAGGCTGAAAGCATCAATAATAAAAGGAGTTTTGTAGAGGTTGATGATAAACTACTGAATGACATAATAAATGGTGATCTTGATAAATGGCAGGTGTTTTTACATCCTTCGCAACGTAAGCTTGTGGACACAGAATTCAAAGGATCTGTAAAGGTTACCGGTGGGGCTGGCACCGGTAAAACCGTTGTTGCATTACACCGCCTGAAGCACCTTTCAAATCATCTTCAGATAGGTGATGGCAGAAAAGTTTTGTTTACAACTTTTACGAATGCACTTACCCAAAATCTTGAAAAGCTCTCGAAGAAGATGGGCATTGACCCTTCGAGAGTAATCTTAACCAATATTGACAGCCTGGTAAGAGAACTTGCTGGTGATTACGGGCTAATTGACAAATCTATACGTATTCTTGATCTTTACAATACCAAAAGGAGTTGTGATGTTTGGGATGAAATTTTGGAGCAGAATCTTTCTCAATTTGATTATAGGTTCTTATCTTCAGAATATCAGGATGTCTTACTGTACCATAATATACAGACATTGGAGCAGTATCTGAAGGTAAGCCGCCTGGGAAGAGGTAAACCCATAACACGAAAGCAAAAAATGGAAGTATGGTCGATTGTTGAAGCATATAATGACTATAAAGTATCTGAATCATACATGGACCGCGCTGAACTCTTTAACAAAGTAACTGACCATCTTCAATCAAATACTATTTTCCCATTCAGGCATGTTATCGCTGATGAAATTCAGGATATGTCAAATGTTGAGTTGAGATTCTTAAGGGCCCTGGTGGAAGAAAAATCCAATGACCTTTTTCTTGTTGGTGATCCCTACCAGAAGATTTATGCACGGAAGATTAATTTCTCACAAGCAGGTATTAGCCTCAGAGGCAAAAGAAGCAGACAATTAAGAATTAACTACAGGACTTCTGAAGAGATTAAGCGTTTGGCTTTAAGTGCAATAAAAGGCATCAACTATGATGATTTTGACGGAGAAGAGGAACGCCTGAATGGTTATCTTTCACTTTTTCATGGTGAAGCACCCACTTATGAAATATTCAAGACCAAAGAAGAAGAGAGTAATACTATACTTAACCACATCAAAGAATTGAAAGAATCAGGCATAAAGTATAATGAGATTGCAATAGGCTTTCGTAAGCGAAATTCCATGAAAGAAATAAAAACTCTTTTACATCATAACAAAATCCCATATACCGATAATACAAACCCTGGTGAGTTTAATCACGAAGGGGTAATGCTTTCCACTTTTCACAGCCTCAAGGGGCTGGAGTTTAAGGCAGTCATTCTGGGCGATGTTAACAATCGTACATGCCCTCTGTACCATTCAGGAGTTAATGACATGGACGATATTGAGAGACAAGAACATATGAACAGTGAAAAATCGTTGTTATATGTTGCTGTTTCCCGGGCAATTAGCATCCTTAGAATAACTGGCACAGGGATGAAATCGGAGTTGATATTAATGCAAAATTTATGATTGATCAATCAAACCACATTACAGGATAAATTCGTCATCTATCTGATTTTAAGAGCTATTAATTCTTGAAATTTCGGCAGATTGCTTTCAAAATCATTTTGCTCCTCTCGCAAAGGTTTGTCAATTGAACGAATTGATCAATATCTTTCCTGTTTTTGTAAATTACAAGACCAACGCGATCTTCAATTTCAATTACTTAATCGAGGTATTCTCCAAATTGCTGTCGCTTGACGGGTCAACCATTTTTGATGTGATGCTATCCGGGCAGGTCCCCAATCATTATTTTCTTCAGCAATACGCTGGGTAATCATGAATTCACTTTCTGAAAAAACTCCACGCTTAGTTTCAAAATCTGCATTCCCCAGGTTGCGGTTCATACTTTTCTTCAAAATGGTCATATTTCCCAGACGAAACAGAAACTGCTCGTGATCTCTATCATGAATATGATCCCAAACTCCATCAATTGATTCTGGCATGATGTGCTCAATATTGTATAAGTCGCTCTCAAAGTCATATTCCTTTCCTGAAGTGTGCCTTTCTACCGCAAACAGTATATATCGAACAATCCTTTTGTTCCTTGCCTGGGTGGTTCGCAAAACTTTGTCGGCAAAATCATTTCGGAATTTGTCATCAGCTACATAAATGGATTTTAATGAGTTTAACACCTCATTTATCCCCTTAATCTCTTCTGAGGAAAGTTGCGTGGCTACACGATTATAAACTCTTTCCTGCTCATTAGTAACCAAATTTCCAATGACATTGTAACGGAAGGAAATAACACAGCAAGCTCGTAATAAGCTCGTGAAATCATTTGGCAGCAATTTTTGAAAACCAGCCAAAAGAAGCGGATACAGTTGACGAACATTAAACATCCGTAGATAGTTGATGAGAGTTTAACACCTCGCGCATTTAACGTTTCAAATACTTTGTATGCATTGAGTTCATCATTTACAGTAATTAGTGTCAGCAAGAAAACCCACGATTTTATCTGTGCTTGATAAAGAAAGC
>CAYMLS010000219.1:0-9050 GCA_964390665.1 uncultured Bacteroidales bacterium
ACGAGGAAGAGGAAGAGGAAAGACCGGATTATTTTAAGATCGTAACTGAATCTTTTTTAAGAGTTCTAATGGGTGTGCGAAACCTAAGCATCAACTATACTGAAAGTAATGGTACCCGGTTACCTGGTTATATGCTTTCCCCGCAAATTTTAGGACAGGACTGGGATTTCGATCAGGATGGATACGGAGCACCCGGGTTTGGATTTATTTTTGGCAGTCAGCGCGACATCAGAGGAAATGCACTTGCGGGTAACTGGATAACGGACGATGAGAACCTCAATAATGCCTATACAACCAATTTCTCTCAAAATATAACTGCCCGTTCCCAAATTGAACCTATTCCCAATTTAAAGATCGAGTTGAGCGCTTTGAGAAATTATTCACGTTCACATGCAGAATACTTTAAAGCTGATGAGGAAGGAAACTTTGATTCTTTCAGTCCTCAAACTACCGGTAATTTCAGTATATCTTTTCTTTCTGTTGCAACAGCGTTTGAAGTTACTGATTCAACCTACTCTTCAGAAGCATTCGAGAATTTTAAGAGTTTCAGGTTCGACATAGCCGAAAGGCTGGCTGTCGAAAATCCCAATTGGTCGCAGGAATATTCCGACAGTACAGGCTTTCCCGAAGGATATGGACCCACTGCCCAGAATGTAATGATTCCTGCCTTTTTGGCTGCCTATTCAGGTGCTGATCCTTCAACATCTGCCACCAATCCGTTTCTGAATATTCCCATGCCCAACTGGAGGCTTACTTATGATGGATTGTCCAAAATTGAGGCCGTCAGAGAGTATTTTCAGACCATTACTGTTGCACACGGTTACAGAAGTACATTCACCATCAATTCCTTCAGAAGCATAGCGCAGTATCGTGAAAGTGGTGGTTTTTCATCGTCAACAGATAACTCGGGTAATTTCATTCCGGAGTTTGAAATCGGACAGGTTTCCATCTCCGAACAATTCAGCCCTTTGATAAGTGTGGACATGACATGGGTAAACAGTCTTACAACCCGTTTTGAATATCGCAGCTCGCGGAATATCGGATTGAGTTTTGCCAACAATCAGGTCACAGATGTAAAAAGCAGGGAAATTATTATCGGGACAGGGTACAGGTTTAAGGATCTTGCATTTAACATCGCCCAGGGAGGCAATACCCAAAGAGTACAGAGTGATCTGGTGCTGAGGTTCGATCTTTCTTTCCGCCAGAACCGGACAGTGTTAAGAAAACTTATTGAAGAGGTGGATGTGATATCCGCCGGGCAAAACAATGTTGCCATTAATTTTTCTGCCGATTACCAGGTTAGTCAAAGGGTAAATATGCGGTTGTTTTATGACCGGAATATCACCAACCCCTTTGTGTCCAATCAGTTTCCTACTTCCAATACCCATGCAGGGTTTAGTTTCAGATTTATGCTGATGTGATCTGCTTTTTTTCAAAGAATCACGCAATATCTATTTGTGTATATCTTCGGATTCCTGAAGTAGGTTGCAATCCAAATCCTATCTTTTGGTTTTTGCGTAGTACTTTCAATGCAAAAGCATGGTAATGGGTTGTGTAGTTCGATTCTGTGTTTCAGGTGGAAACGTAAATTGCTCAGGGTATTTAAAGCAGTGTGGTTTGGAATGCCTGCATTACTTCAAGTGTTTTGCTGTTGAATACATAGGCCACAATATGGCAGTTTTCAGCGTTCCATTCCTGCTCCAACTCCATCGTATAAGATCTGGTTATCTGCTCATTGACCTCCAGTGGTGATTCTTTCAAAGGATCTCCCCATATGTTTGTGATTGTTTTGCGCAGCACGTGGTTATGCTCAAAATCCATGATCACCCCGTTTTCAATATTAGGATCATTTGTTTTTTGAGGTTTTATGATCTTGTCTTCTGTGATTAAAACCACCAGGTGATGCGTCTCCTCTAGATTTTCCAAGGCTTTAACGGTTACTTCCAAATCAAAATCCTCATTATTATTTGATGCTGTGCCTGAGACATTGATTTGAAAATAAGGGTCATTGTCTGTAAATTCTGTAATGGCAGAACCCCAGGCTGTATGCCCAAGCAGGAGTGACCCGTCAAATGGTTTGCGGTTTACCAGCCCCACCGGATTGAGTTCAACACCAAAATAAGCGTTCAACTCATCACCTGCATTTGTTCTGAAATCATATTGAAAAGTACTGCCCATTGGGTTGGCAAAAAAACCCGCATGTATGGACACAATCACCAATCTATCACCATAAAAATCCAGGAGGGTTTTTGAGGTATTGGTTCCTTCAGGGCAATTGGGGCATTGATGGCCCGTAAATTCTTCCAGCAAAATATTTCTTACTACTTGTTCCTGATCGGGGTCCTGGTTTACGTTTTCTGTGGTGTAGGGAGGTTCTATCTTGTCGCATGAACCTAAAAAAAACAGAAAGGTAAGCAATCCCATTACAAATTTTACCGTTGTTTTGATACTCCTAGCAGACCGCCCGGTATTTTTTTGTTTGTAGAGGGATGATCTGGAAGAGGTATGGAATTGTTTGAAGAACATGTTCATTTTGAATGTTTTTTATGATTCTTATTTCATGAAATATACTGTTTAGAATTGAAGGAAAAACATTTCACGCCAATTGTCATCAAATTGTTTTCGGATGTGCCGGGCCATGGGCAAGTTATGGACAAAGACAAATAAGCAGTTGGTAATTTCACACTTTTGTGTATTGTCGGCATTATAAAGTTACTGGAGATCTTCTCGTTGAAGAATCTGGTCGATTTAATTAAGTTATATTCAGATGGAAAATATAATCTATCCAACAATGACTTTATTATCACCTGAAAATAATTAGTTCTTAGGGTGAAGTTAAACAAAAAATGCTTTTTTTGCAATTTTCTCTTTGT
Source organism: uncultured Bacteroidales bacterium (assembly GCA_964390665.1). Classification (GTDB taxonomy): domain Bacteria; phylum Bacteroidota; class Bacteroidia; order Bacteroidales; family UBA7960; genus SKVR01. The sequence continues at coordinate 2,874 of CAYMLS010000219.1, forward strand.
TTCCTGATGCCCGGGTCGTTGAAAAACTGTAATTTTAACATTTTAAATTCACCTCCATTAAGAAAAGGATTGATAAAAAGTTTCTGTTTCTGGTGGATTTTCTAACCGAAATTTATTTACCTCAAACCTGTTATCATGAAGAAGTCATTTGTAATTTTTCTCTTATTTTCGTTGGTTACGATTTCTTGTTCAAGACAAGATCAGGATATGTCTCTTAAGGTTATTTCTTTTAATATCCGGTTCAATAATCCGGGCGATGGAGTTAATCGTTGGGATAACCGTAAAAGCATGGTTCAGGATTATTTGGATGAGCAATCGGCCGATATTGTCGGAATACAGGAAGCGCTGCACAGTCAGGTAATGGATTTACAAAACATGCTCGAAAATTACAATTATGTGGGAAGTGGGAGAGATGATGGCAAGTTGGAAGGAGAATTTACACCCATTTTCTACCGAAAGGATAAAATCAGACTTGTGGATCATTCTCAGTTTTGGTTATCGGAAACCCCTTCAGATACAGGTAGCGTAGGATGGGATGCTGCGATCACAAGAATTGCCACCTGGGCCCATTTTCAGGAAACCGGGTCGGGGAATGATTTTTACGTATTTAATACCCATTTTGATCATCGTGGAAATGTTGCCCGTAAAAACAGTCCGGGGGTGATTGCTAAAATGATCACCGGGATCGCCGGAGGAGAACCGGTTGTTGTCACCGGTGATTTTAATATCAGAAAAGATGCTGAATATGGCGGACTGGATCTGTACGATCATCTTCAAACAGTTTTTAACGATCGGGCAGGTTTGGTGAATTCGCAATACATTTCTTCTGCAGAGCAACCACTTTATACCTCTACGTTCAATGGATTTCGGCCCGATTGGGAGCAAAGCGCCACTGAAAACCCCATTGATCATATATATGTAAGCCAACAGTGGAGTGTTGATGAATATCGAATTGATCATCTTGTGCAAGACAGTGTCTTTTTATCAGATCATTGGCCTGTAGTGGTGACTGTTAATTTAAATAAATGATCCGCTATATATAGCATATAGTTGATTTTTAATTTATCTTTGGCCTTCAAATTTATTCATGAGTCCTCGAATATTTAAATTCGTTTGTCGATTTTATTTTATATTTGATGAACCAAACCATTATGTTATTGCTGACATTCATACTGGGAACTACTTTAATCTGGAGGAAGTTATCCGTAAAAAGCAGTAATGATTACGTCTCTTTTTCCGATGGAATCCGATGGAATGGGTAACGTGGTAATTGAATAGAGTTATAATACAAAAACTATTTTATACCTTCGAAAAATTATTTTAATATTTAATTAAAAGCAAAACTAATATGAGCAGATTGAAAACTACCTATATGGGTATTGAATTAAAAAACCCTTTAATGATTGGTGCCTGTAATCTTACACTTGATATAGATATGGCCAAAAAAATGGAAGATGCGGGTGCCGCTGCCATTGTATTCAAATCTCTTTTTGAAGAACAGATCAATCTTGAGAGTTTGCAAATGGAGGAAGACCTCAATGAATACACCGAAAGGAACGCTGAAATGATCAACCTGTTTCCTGATCTTCAGCATGCTGGTCCGCAGGAACACCTCGATAAACTGACCGATCTGAAAAAAGCGCTGGATATTCCCGTTATTGGAAGTTTGAACTGCGTTAATCAGCAAACCTGGGTTCAGTACGCAGAGGAAATGGAAAAAACCGGTGTTGATGCATTGGAACTGAATTTTTATGCCAATCCAAAAGACCAGAATCAAAGCGCAGAAAACCTGGAAAAAGAACAACTCGATATTTTAAAAGAGGTGAAAGCGAAGGTGAAAATACCAGTGAGTGTTAAACTTAGCTTTTTCTACACCAATCCACTTCAGATCATCAGTCAGATGGACAAAGCAGGTGTTGATGGTTTTGTGCTTTTCAACCGTCTTTTCCAACCCGATATAGATCTTGATGCCCAGGATATGTACAGTCCTTTTAATCTCTCACAGGTGGGCGATTATAAGTTGCCTTTGCGATATGCAGGTTTGCTTTTTGAACAGATAAAAGGTGATATTTGCAGCAATACAGGGATTTTTAACGGCGAAGACCTGGTGAAGGTAATTATGGCAGGTGCCCAATGCGGACAAGCCGTAAGTACAGTTTACAAAAATAAGATACCCCATATTTCCACCATGATCAATGATCTGGAACAATGGATGGATAAAAATAATTATAGTTCGCTGGATCAATTCAGAGGAAAACTTTCCAAAGCAAAATTGAAAGATCCTTTTGCGTACCGCAGGGCTCAATATGTTGATCTGTTGATGAAACCAACACAGGTCATGAAAAGATATCCTCAGGTATAACCGGATATCAAAATCCCCGACAAATAAAAAACCCTGATATGTTTCATACGTATCAGGGTTTTTTTGTTCCTTTACGGAGATATTTTGTTTTTATCCGGTTTTATTCGATGGTAATATCATAGGGCATACGCATCAGCACACCTGTATTTTCGGTTGCCTTTTGAAGTTGCTGATATACCTCATATGAACTACCCAGTCGATTTTTCAGGATTCTGGACTCCATACCATCAAATCCCTCAAGCAACATATCAACAAACTTTTTCTGCTCCGGATATTCTACTATGCGGTATTTTTCCAGGTTTGCCATTTCCGCTGCCGTTTCCACAGCAAGTTGCATTCCGCCCAGTTCATCAATAAGTCCAATCCTTTTGGCATCCACACCGCTCCATACTCTTCCCTGGGCAATACTGTCTACTGCTGCAACCGGCATATCGCGTCCTTCTGCAACATGACTGATAAATGTTTCATAAACCCGGTCTATTTCATTTTGTATCATTTGTCTTTCTGCTGATGTAAGCGGTCTGTTTATACTACCCAGGTCAGCAAATCTGTTGGTTTCAACATTATCGAAAGTAATGCCCATTTTATCATTGAGCAATTCTTCTGCGTTGGGTATCACGCCAAAAACACCAATGGATCCGGTAATTGTGTTGGGGTTGGCAATAATTTTATCGGCATAACTGGCAATATAATATCCGCCACTGGCAGCAACATCACCCATGCTTACAATTACAGGTTTTGTTTCTTGTGTCAGCATCACCTCTCGCAGCATCACCTCAGAGGCAAGAGCACTTCCACCACCGCTGTTGATCCTGAAAACAACTACTTTTACGCTACTGTCTTTTCTTGCTTTTCTGAAAGATTTTACAATGGGATCGGCACCCATATTTCCGGCATCACCCTCACCTGATACAATGGCGCCGGAACCATAGATAATTGCTATTTTATCGCGGCTTCCCATTGGCAACATGCTTTCGGGCAAAGGAGTGTTTTTATATTTGCCATAACTGATAAAACTGATATCTTCTGATGTATCGATCTCAAGTTTTTCTTTGATGTAATCAAAAACTTCATCTTCATAGGCTAATCCATCGATCATTTTTGCTTCCAGTGCCATTTGTGGAGTACGGGTTTGAAATTCATCTGCGATGTCATTCATCTGGTTTACCGGTATATTGCGTGCTTCCGATATATCTTTCAATGCTGTATTCCACAAAGAGTTTATGTAAGCAGATATCTGTGCCCGGTTGTCTTCACTCAGGTCGGTACGAAACAAAGGTTCTCCTGCGCTTTTGTATTTACCATACCTGATCACCTGAGCCTCAACACCAATTTTGTCAAGCATCCCTTTTATAAACATAACATTTGCATTCAATCCCCTGAAATCAACAATACCTTCGGGATTGATATATAAAGCATCCGATGCAGTAGCAAGATAATAGGCACCTTGCGTAATACTTTCACTGTAAGTAACAATGAATTTGCCTGTATTTTTAAAGTCAAGTAGTTCATTTCGTATTTCCCTCAGGGTAGACCATCCGCTCATCACAAATGTCATATCCAGAAAAATACCTTTTATGTTTTCATCTTCTTTTGCTTTTCTGATATTGGTAATCAAATCATTTAATCCGATAGCCTGATCAGGAGCAAAAGTTGAAAAATTGAAGTCTTCGAAGGGGTTTTCTGATGCCCTGTCTACAATTTGTTTATCTAAGGTGAGATGCAAAACTGAATTAGGCTCAACTTCGACGGTCTCTTTTTTCCCAATGCTTGCCACAATGCCGGCAAAAATAAAAAATATGATCAAAAATGTGAGGACAAACCCCAACATAGAAGCAAACATAAACTTGAAAAACTGTTTCATAATAATAGAGATTTTGTGATTAGTATATTTAAATTTTACATCAAATAATTTCCGCTAATTTTGCCTGTATCTTAGCAGGAATTCTAATAAAGTGCGATTGTTTAATAAAAAAACCAAGGCAATATCTGTTAATTTGAATGATAACAATTACCTTTTCTTGCCTTTTCCGGTAAATCATTGGATTAGTCGTATCAAAATTAACAATATTACATCAAAGCCAAAAATAATATCTATTCATTATTTCATTATATTATCATTATGTTATCAATGCATCAAAATGATACCAGATATCCTGAAAATATTGCTTTTTTACTTTTAGGGGGTAATCAGGGAAATGTTTTGGAGAAATTCAAAACAGTGCTACAACTGCTCAGCGCTGATGCCATGCAGATTGCAGATGTTTCCCCGGTATACCAGACTCAGTCATGGGGGTTTCATGCTTCCGGGGATTTTTTTAATCAGGTTGTGAAGATTTATACACAATTATTGCCGGATGCTTTGTTGAAATGGGTTTTGCATGCGGAAGAAAAACTGGGCCGAAAAAGAGAGGCAAATAAGTATTCTTCCCGTACCATTGACATAGATATTCTTTTTTACGGAAATCTTGTTATCAGGTCAGAAAATCTGGTCATTCCTCACCCACGGTTACATCTTAGGAAATTTACCCTGGTTCCGCTCAATGATATTGCTCCATCCTGGCAACATCCCGTTTTGAAAAAATCAGTAAGTGAACTCTTGTCCCTCTGTAAGGATAATTTAAAGGTAACTTTGCACGGGGCATAAGATCCCGTTTAATCATTAAGGGGCTCGTTAAAATATTCATTGAGATCTGCGTATTTTTTTTAATAAAGATGAACCGAGCCATGACAATAATTTTGACACACACGCGCATGATAATAAATCGCAGCATGTGAAACATTTAGTCATCGTGTTGACGAGCTCTCCCGTAAGAAAATAACGGGGACTTATTTAATCAAATTATAAACAGATGTATGAACAGGATAATTTATTTCATAACGGGCGTGTGTTTGATTGTCGGGAATTATATGGATTGATTGGCGTTTTCGTGCAACGACTAATGAACCATAAATCCGTAAGTTTAAGTAAGCATATAACCGCATAGCAATAAAAGTTTAAATGAGTAAAATATCATTAAGTAAAAGAACATCCATGGATTTTATCTATAATTATATTGCCATTGAAGGTAACATCGGAGCCGGAAAAACAACCCTTGCAAGTATGATCGGACAGCAATTTGGTGCCAGGGTTATTCTCGAGCAATTTGAGGATAATAATTTTCTATCCAAATTTTATGAAAATCCGGAGAGATATGCTTTCCCGCTCGAACTTTCATTCTTATCCGACCGCTATCAGCAATTGAAATCGGAATTATCCAACCTTGATCTCTTCCACTCCCTTATTGTATCAGATTATTTCATTAATAAATCAGTGATTTTTGCGCGCAAAACCCTTAGCGGTGATGAATATCAGCTGTTTTACAAACTTTTTAATATTATGAATGAGAAAATACCCAAACCCGAATTATTGGTGCATCTGTTTGTGAAAACGCAAAGACTGAGGAAAAACATTCATAAAAGGGGGCGCAGTTTCGAAAAAAACATTACCGAAGATTATTTGTCGGAAATTCAGGAAAGTTACTTTCATTATTTAAAATTACAAAGGAAAATTAAAATTTTGATGCTTGATATCAATGAACTGGATTTTGTTTCTAATCCATCACATTATCAGAAAATTGTTGAAACAATCAACCAGGAATATCCTGCAGGCATCACCAAAATTGTTTTGGAGAACCGATAGTTTTGTTTTTAAAGGATTAATGATCACAATATCAATCTGATGATTTTTTTACAAAATTTTTCTTTTCCAAGGTTGCAGGCAAGGAAAAACTTTCTACCTTTGCAATCCGCAAAACGAGACGGTATTTTTGAAC
>CAYMLS010000220.1:0-8904 GCA_964390665.1 uncultured Bacteroidales bacterium
TCTAAAATGCTATTCAGCATGGGAGTTTTTGATCAGGATGGTATGATTGATAATTCAGCTTATCAGCAATTGAATACCAGGTTGAATGCCGATTACCAGATTTATGATCAGCTATCACTGGGAGCCAACTTCTCCTATACCTACAGCGACCGTGATATTGAAGAAGAATTTATCGAGGGATACCTTTCCATGTCGCCACTCGTTAGTCCGTATGATGAAGACGGTAATCTGGTACAGGTAACAGGTGATGGGGGACAGGACAATCCTCTCTGGAACAACAGGGAATACTACAACAACGTGATACGTCATCAATACCTGATAAACCTGTTTGCCAACCTGGAGATCATCCCCAATCTTACTTACAGAGCCAACGGTAGTATTAATGGCAGTTTTTCAAAAAATGAAGTTTACAGATCGTCTTTGCACCAAATAGGTTCCAACACCAATGGTACAGGAAATATTTCAAACCCCAACCAGTTCGATATACTCCTCGAGAATATATTAAAATACAATGTTGAAACAGGGAAATTTGGTGCCCTCGATCTCACTTTGCTGCAATCTGTCAATCATTTACGGTATGAAAATATTTCGGTTGGTGCAACGAACTTCCCAACCGATATTTTTGGTGCCATGGCAATTGGAGGTGCACTGGAACCTGGCCAGCCATTGGCAACGGTAAGCGACCGGAAGATTCTTTCTTACATGGGGCGTGCCAACTACGATCTGCTGGATAAATATTTATTTTCCGCCACTTTACGTATTGACGGATCATCCGTATTTGGTCGTAACAACAAATGGGCTTATCTCCCCTCGTTTGCTGCAGGTTGGCTGCTGCACCGCGAAGATTTTATGTCTGACATAAGTTGGCTTTCCTTCGCAAAAGTAAGAGCGAGTCATGGACAGGTAGGTAATCAGGCAGTGCAACCCTATCGCACACTGGGTGTGGTTAACGAATATTTCTACAGATTTGGAAATAATTCAGCCAGTTATGCCGCTTTACCTTCCGGCGAATTGTACAACCCCAATCTCAGGTGGGAAGTATCTGAGTCAACCAACCTGGGAATGGAAATTGGTTTGTTTGACAACCGTGCAACCATCGATGCAGAGGTTTACCTTACCGAAACAAGGGATCTTATCGTAAGACGTAGTATCGACGCCTCATTAGGTTATACCAATATGTTTGACAACCTGGGTGTGGTTCAAAACAGGGGGATTGAGATCACTGCAGGGTATGATATTTTCAGAGAAGGAGACCTGAAATGGAATGTGAATATGAATTATTCTGCCAACCGCAATGAAATAGTAAAGATTACAGGCGAATTGGATGATGAGGGTAACCCTCTTGATGATATAAACAATAATTGGTTTATCGGTGAACCCATCAACGTATACCATGATTATATGTTTGATGGGATATGGCAAATTGGTGATGATATTGCCAACTCACACATGCCAGATGTTATGCCCGGCGATATCAGGGTGGTGGATGTGGACGACAATGGGGAAATAAACTCTGATGACCGGGTGATTTACCAGCGTGATCCACAATTTATTGCATCACTTGTTTCCCAAACTGAGTACAAGGGATTTGATCTGAGTGTTGACTTTTTCTGGAGATATGGTGGTCAACGTTACAATTCAAGGTACGCAGGAGGACTTGGTGGAGGAGCATCCAACGCTATGGATTTGGGATACTGGACTCCGGAAAACCCCTCGAACACCATGCCACGACCCAGGTTAACTTTTATTTATAATATTTCAACTCTCAAATATCAGGATGCATCTTATTTCCGTCTGAGAAATGTGACACTCGGATACACGATACCTCAAAATCTGATTGACAATATTGGGGTGGACAACCTGCGAATGTTTGTTTCCCTGACTAACTACTGGACAGTTACTGATTACCTTTCATACAGTCCTGAGCATGGTGCCGGATCATATCCCGAACCTAAAACAATTCAGTTTGGAATCAATACAAGTTTTTAGACTAAAAATAAACAGATTACAATTGTTCTAAAAAAATACATATTATGAGAACATTTAAAATATTCTTCATTCTTTTACTTTTAACAACCACACAAATTTTTGTTTCCTGCTCTGAAGATTGGCTATACGAAGAGCACGAAACACGACTTACCGTGGATGCTATTTACAATACTCCTGAAGGACTTGCAAATGCATCCGTTGGGTTATACTACCTCAACAGGCAACTGCTGAGGATGGGCGGAAACAATTGGAGCGAGATGTATGCTGGCCTCATCAGGGGAACCGACATTGAAGTAAGCCGCGAAGGTCCTTTGGGGTCTGCTGCCTATGCATATTACCGCCCGCAGGAGATCAATACCTACAGGTATCATCAAACCTTCTGGGATATGTACTATGGCATTATCGGTAAGGCAAATGAGATCATTTATCATGGTGAGAAACTGCAATCAGATGATGAGAAAGCAATACGTGCCATCGCTGAAGCACGCTACTTTCGGGCTTTTTCTTACCTTTTTCTCTACGAACGTTTTGAGAATATTTATTTGAACACCCAACCCGTTACACCCGACAATATCGATGATGAAAGGGTTTATGCCCCTGCTTCAATGGAAGAGGTTTTTGAAGTGATTAATACCGATCTTGATTTGGCTATTGAAGCTTTGGATGTTACTGATCTTGGTGAACCCGGACGTATTACCAAAGGTGCTGCCAGGCATGTGAGAATGATCGCTGCCATGTGGCAGGAAGACTGGGATGAGGCCATTGCACAGGGTGAAGCTATGGAAGCATCGGGAATGTATGATCTCATGCCCCTCGATCAGATTTTCGGATGGGAAGACTACACAGACCATACCGAGGCAATCACCACCTGGCAGTATTTCGAAGGACTGGGTGGTGCTGACTATGCCGGACAGTGGGGATACTCCGGACACCGGCTCAAAGCATTGTTCCTGCCTGAATACGAGAGACGAAACGGCGGTGAATATACTGAGGTTAACGGTGGATTTGGACTTGCATGGTTGTATCCCAATGAATACCTGCTCAGTCTGTATGATCAGGAAACCGACAACCGATACAATACCTTTTACAGGCACGAGTATTATTTTACCAACGCAGAAGCCGCTGCTGAAGCAGGACTGGAAGTGGGGGATGTAATACCCAGGATTGGAGCGGTGGAAGATGATTTCCGTTTTCTGCACACGGGGCTTCGCAAGTATGAAGATATCACCACCTATCCCATTACCGACAGCAAGGGGTTTTCTGATGTGATGCAGTTCAGGTACGCACAAACTTGCATTCATCTGGCCGAGGCGTACCTTAAAAACGGGAATATGGCTAAAGCACTGCAGTGGTACAACAAAACCTGGACACGTGCCGGCAACCCGAAACGTGAAGAACCCGTTAGCATGGATGATATCCGTGATGAACACGCCCGTGAATTAGGACTGGAAGGACATCGCTGGACTTACCTGAAAAGGATTGGCGACTCACAATCACAGATTACTCAGTTTGCCGGTGAAGATCCATACAATATTGAAGCTCGATCCAACTGGCAACCCCATCATGTAAGATGGCCCATTCCGCAGGAACAACTGCAGATCTTTGGCGAGGGTTATCCGCAAAATGATGGATATCCAAGGTAGTCCTTTTATTCAGATACCATTTTAGAAGGTCTGTATAAAACGATCATTCAACCTGAAGAAAGATCAAAAACCCATTGGCATCAAAATGTTAGAAATGGATATTTAACTCCGTTTCCCGGTACTTATTCTGAGTGAAACCCTCCGAGGTGAAAGATTCTCCCTTTTTGCTGAAATCTAAACGCCTGCCATTTACCTCCAGAAGGTCAATATCCTCTGTATGATGAATGACGAACTGCCAGGTGCGCTCTTCTTCCATGTTGTTATAATATCCTAACAATGGTTCTATGATCAGCGTAGCACTTTCTGCATCATTTGTTAATGAAAACCGGGTTTTGCCATAGATACCTTCCAGGTAATCATTACTTGTGCCATCATCTTCTATCAGTGTGAACTGTCCGTCGGCACCCGGGTAGATATGGATTTCGAGGGTATCGTTGCTTCCCTTTTCAATGGATGGGGCATATTTTCTCATGGGTATAACCGCTCCTTTTCGAATGAAAACCGGAACTTTATCCACAGGAGCATCCACCGTTTGGGTGGAGGGACCCGTTATTTCATCTTTTGTCCAGTAGTTGATCCAGGTGCCCTGCGGAAAGGCGATTTGCCGTTCTCGCGCTCCCTGCTTGTAAATGGGAGCAACCAGCATCTGATCACCGAAATAATAATCATAGATCGAGCGGGGTACTTTCCTCACCACGTGCTTACCCTCCCATCTGGTGTTATGAGCATGCGAATAAAGATAGGGAAACAGTTTCATGCGCAGGTGAGAATAATACCGGAACAAGGTATCAGCACGTTCTGAATATTTATAGGGCAGGTTGGAGGTGGGGTTTTCAGGTTGTGAAAACAGCTCCACGATGGGGGTGAAAATGGCAAACTGCATCCAGCGCAGGTAGAGTTCTTCATCAATCTGGTTAGTTTTTCCCATTTGAAATCCGCCCATATCCATGGTAAGAAAGGGGATAGCACTTTTGTGGTTTTCCGGATCGGTATACGCTTCAATATTTTCCTTGAGAGCGTGTTTGGGTACCCATGAATAGAACTCTTTGGTGGGTTTATCCAGACTCCAGTCGGCTCGGCTGTCTCCGGTCCATTTTGTAGGATATCTTTTGAATGCTTCATCCTCTGTGCCATGCGAGGAGTGCGACATGATAAATCCACGCCCTTTGGTTTCTTTGCCCAATTCCTGGGTGGCCTCAAACATGGTTTTGCAGACCTGTATCTCCGCCGTGCGATCAAGTTTTATAAAATCGGCACCTTCATCAAAAAAGTGTTTTATCCTTTGTTTAAAATATTCACTTGCTTCAGGGCTATGAAAATCGATGTTGCCCGTGGGCGTTCCGGGTGTATCTTCATCTCCTTCCCGGTACATATCTGTTGTTGGATTAGAATTGTGCCACGATCCGGTATAAATAAAAGTATCGCTAAAATAACCGCGGTCTTTAAAGTCCTGGAAAGCTTCTTCATTTCCTGTTTGCTGTATACAGTCCCAAATCCAGAAACCTCCCTTTATGTTGTTTTCTTCCATGAAAGTCCACATCGCCTCGCGGTCGGGGTAGGAAATGGTATCTGCCACAAAATCAATATACTTATCCGGCCCGCTTCCATGGTTGATATAATCCCAGAACCAGGAATCGATCCAGTATGCATCAATGGGATAATCATGGGATTGTATCTCCCTGATGCGTTCTATGGTTCCTTGCTGATCGGTATATCCGCCATACAGAACTCCAAAAGACCACGAAGGGGGTAATATCACATTGGCATCCAGTGTGGCAGGATTCTCATGCACATGGTTTTTTTCCGGCGTTTTGTTATTGCAGGATAATGCACCGAAAAGTGCAATAAGGGATACAAGAATGATCGAACGATAAATCATAAGTACAGTTTTAAAAAATTATTGTTTGGTATTCAAAGGATTGTCGGTACATCTTTTTGAGGGGATTTTACCGGGAAAGAGAGCGGTGGATCATACTCCCCGATTCAGGTCTCATAAACGTTGTGATAATGAATGATTTTTACGGAGATCGAATATACACCAGAAACATTTTCTGAAAAAGAAAAACAGTACACCATAACCTCTCACAATTTCTCAAATATGACAAAGTATGTCATGATAAACTCATCGAACATCACTTCATTACTGGTATTCAATGCTTTGAGATTACATGCATGCGGGAGGTATGTTTTTATCTGTTGATTTTTTTTATCTGATAAACAACCGGGCAGGCAAAAGAAAATTAGTTTGCATTGTTTTCCGGGTTTTTATCGCCCTGGAAAGTAAATAAAAATTCAGTCAGATCATCATCTGCCGAGAGGTTTAGTTTTTTTCGCAGACGATAGCGGTGGTTTTCGACGCCCCGTACAGAAATACCCAGCAAAGGTGCAATTTCCTTCGATGCCAGATTGATCCTTAAAAAGGCGCATAATCTCAGGTCGTTGGGGGTTAGCCCGGGGTATTTATCCTTCAGATTGTGTAAAAAGGTTTCATGCGCCTGGTTGAAGTTGTGTTCAAATATTTTCCATTCAGCGTCACCCGTGATACCTTCATCAATTTTTTTAACAATCTCATTGAAACACTTCTCCGGGTAACGTGAACCTAATTCTTCTTTTTGTCGGCTCAGTTTCTTTTTGATCTCCATCAGCGATTCGTTCTTTTTGGCCATGGAAAGTGCAGAAGTTGCCAGTTGCCGGCTTTTAAAAGAAAGATCGGATTGAAGTTGTTTGTTCCTTTCCCTGATCCTTTCCTGTTCCTTTTCCTCCCATTTATGCCGTTCCTGCATTTTTACCTTTCTTCTGATCATGTATCTCACGAAAATAAACAGGATAATAAAAAACAGGGCATACGTGATCAATGCGATTCCTGACTGGTAAAAAGGTGGTTTTACTGTAACAAGGATCTCATGAACAGGCGATGTTCTTTGCCAGTTATTGACCGCCCTTACCTTGAGGTGATAATTGCCCGGTGGGATCCGGTTGATCGTAAAGGATGGTTTTTCAAGGGGTTCAGACCATTCCTCGGTAAGTCCTTCCAGAATATATTGATAATTGATTTCCTCCCCCGAATACAAGGGAAAAGAATAAACCACTGACAGGTTGTTTTGCGCAAAAGGAATGGTGAATTTTTCATGATCAGTAGACAGGAGAATGGTTGTGCCAGCATCGGTTCCGGAGGATACTTTGCGCAGTGTAAGTTTTTCTGTCGTGATTCTCTTGCCTTCATCGCGGGCTGTGGCATCCAGAATAGCATATCCGTTTTCAAGACACAAAATGGCTGTTTTATCGTTGATCGGGATGAGGTTCTCGCGTCTGGGTATCAGATTTTTTTCAAACAGCGAACCCGGAAACTCCTTTATTTTTTCAATATCCCCACCATGAATGTTGAAAAGGGCTATCCCTTTTTTATTCAAAAACCAGTAATGATTAGAAATGCCGGGGATGATCAAAAAAGATGATGCATAGTCTCCGAGGAATTCGTTCAGATAGTCATATTCTATAACACTGTCGTTCAGGTCGTCATAAGTATACATTCGCTTTCCATTGGTCAAAACGATCCGGTTATCAACTTTAAAAGCCCTGAGACTGTTGCCATCCTGCCATAAATGCGAATTTTTGCCATAATAGGTTATGTTTTCAACCGAGTCCATCTGATCATTCAGTCTGATCCTGTATATTCCTCTGTAAGGATGGCTGGCCCATAAATTTCCGCGATGATCAAATTCCACCGATTGGATAAGATCATCGAATCCTGCAATGGGTGTTGAAACATCCCACCTTCCGTTTTCATTTTGGTACAGTACCAGGTTGTTGTAGGTGCTTTGTATCAGATAGTCAGGATTGCCGGGAGCACGGGTAACGGAAGATGCACCGGCATGTGTTGACAACCGTCTGATTTGATGATTTTTATCAATGATAAAAGTTCCTGAGTTATGACCCACAAAAAGATTATCGTCTATGATGGTACAATCCCATACCTGCCTTTGCGTACCTGGTAATAGTGTAAACAACTGATTTTGATTTTGCCAGGATCGCCGGAAAAGCCCCTGGTTGGTTCCCATATACAAAAATTCACCAAAAAGGGCAGCTGAATATACTGCTCCAATTTCTTCGTGATCAAAAACGATGTAGGATTGGCTGGAACTAAAGGAAATAAAGTCAATCCCCTTATCAGAAAGCATCCAGATATTGCCGGAATGATCAGTGCCGAGGGCATGAACGGTATTGCTCTGAAGACCCGAATCTACATTGATATGATGCATAACCCTGCCTTCTTTATCAAGTATCATCATTCCATTCATGATGGTGCCCAGAATAATATTGCCCTCCGGACTCAAGAGAGTTTTATCGATCTTGTTGCGCACAAAGAAATCAGTAAGATCAGGAATCCAGGGTTCTATTGCACCAGAATCATAGAAATATTTAAACATACCCTGCGATTCTGTTGCGATAAGGTAAACGCCTTCTTCTTCTGTCTTTTCAATTAGCGTCACAGATTTTTCCCTGAAAAAATCGGATTCAAGAATTGGGAAAACCTGGTCTTCCCCGATCTTGAATATACCTTTATTGCTGATGGCTAGCCAGTATTCATTATCCACTATATTGGAATGAGAAATAAAACCATAAGCATTCACGACAACAAAACCTTCGCCGGGTGTGTAAATATAAACATTGGTGAAAGAGCGAAAATACACTTTACCGTTCAAAACAGAAATATCCCAGAATTCTTCATTTTTTGACAAATGCGCTTCCACCTGCGATGTAAGTGATTGATAAACCAGATCTCCGTCGGTGTCTCGTTCCCAATAACCCAGTTCTCTGTAACCCCCTGAATATATGCGGTTGTTGAAATATTCCACACATCGGATTATAAAGCCGTTGTGTGAGGGGTAAAAGTCCCACGAGACGCCGTCGAATTCTAACAAACCAATGTCATTTCCAAAGTATACAAATCCATTATCATCAAAAGTGACCGACCAGTTTTTATTGGCAGCGCCGTAATCAGATTTGTTAAAACCGGTTATGTCTGGCATGGTTCTGTTCAATTCCCTGTCGGCATAGGTGTGCATTGCCATCATGAAAAAAAACAGCGACAATGTCAATTTTTTAATGAAGTGATGATTTTGACAGATCTTCCTCATTCAATACTTGTTTCGGTTTTCATTGGGGTGTTCTGAGAATATATGAGCAAAAATAAAGAAAAATGTTCATTAAAAATCAGATCCCCTGAAAAGGCAGGTACATCAAAGCGATGGGATTTTTCTTGCAGGCAATT
>CAYMLS010000221.1:0-8892 GCA_964390665.1 uncultured Bacteroidales bacterium
TAAATAGCACAAAAACATATATTGGATTTGGTAAATAACCATTTTTTTTTATTATTGCAGTGCAAAAGCCTTTTGTATGGGCCCGGATAAAGGAAGTTGTGGGACGGTAATGTTGATCATTCCTGATATAAAAAATATTTGTATTTTGTTAAATTATGAAATCAATAAAAAGGGAAATAATCGATCGTGTTTTTCTAATAACTATATTGGTTTTAAATTTTGGTGGAATTCTTTTTGGTCAAACCAATATAAAGGGCATCGTATTAAATGAGCAATCAAAGCCTGTTATAGATGCATCAATCACATTAATGCTTGCAAAAGACAGCACCGTTGTAGCATTTAACTTCAGCAATGAAAAGGGTGAATTTTCTATTCTTTACCACGGGGAAGAAAACGATTTGTTATTGGGAGTGCGCGGGTTCAACATTAAAGAACATATTCAAAAAATCGACATTGACGAACAGGAAATATTCACTGTTTATGTAAAGGAAGAAGCTATAGAGCTTGAGGAATTTTCTTTGAAAGCTCCCAAAATATGGGGAAGCGATACGATAAATTATTCTGTGGGTGCTTTTCGTGATTCTACAGATTTGGTTATCGGGGATGTATTAAAAAAATTGCCGGGTATTACCGTAAGGGAAAGCGGTAAAATTGAATACAAGGGGAAACCCATCAGCAATTTCTATATCGAAAATATGGATATGCTGCAAGGCCGGTATGGCATTGCCACCAATAGCGTGAATGCCTCGGACATTGCCACGGTGCAGGTTTTTGAAAACCATCAGCCCATAAAAGCTCTGAAGGATATTGAGTTCTCTGATGACGCTGCGATAAATCTTATCCTGAGACCTGATGCCCGGGGTATCTTTTCGTCCATGGCCGAATTGGGTGGCGGCAGTAACGAAAATATTCTTTGGAACAATTCCCTTACCGGGATGTATTTCAGCAAATCACGCCAGCATCTTACCTCCCTTAAAACCAATAATACCGGTAATGACCTTGAGCAGGAGTTCCAATCTTTTTACAACAGGTTTGCGTTGCCCCCTGCAGGTTTATCCAACATGGTAATTCCTGCCCCGCCACCGATCAATAAAAACAGGTATTTATTTAACCAAGCTTACGGCGGTACCGTCAATAATTTGATTAAAACCAAAAACGATGCTGAACTCACGCTTAACCTCAATGGCTATCGTGATATCGATGACAGATTGGGCTTTCATCAAACCCGATATATGATACCCGGTGCCGACACCCTCACCATCACTGAAGGATTAAATTCGCATACCCACAAATTGAATTTTGAGGGTGGCCTTGGTTATAAGAAAAATACACCCAAAAGCTATTTGAATACTTTAACCCATGCTGCTATTCGCAGAAATGAAAGTGAAGGATATGTTTTTGGTGACGATTTGATAACCCAAAACGACAAAACCCAGCCTGTTCGTTTAACCCAAACCATTCATTGGGTCAGGCGAAGCAATTCTGATAAGCAACCGGGTATTGAGTTTAATTCACGCTCCTACTTCCAGGCTGAACCCTATAGTCTTGATATTTCACCGGGAACTTTTGCCGATGTGTTTTACCAAAACGAACCCTATAATACCATCAGGCAGAATGTAAACTTCAATTCCTTCCAAACCCAAAACCGGATGATGTTTCTTTTGCAAAAACAATGGAAATCCATTTTTATCAATCCTGTTTTGCTTTTCTCCATGTATCAACAATCGCTTAATTCTGATATGTTTACTTCGCCCTTGGGCAATGAATATACCCACATGCATGAGGATTCCCTGCAAAACGATATGACATGGATGAGGATGCGAACCGGGCTGGGTTTAAACTTCACATACCGCACGCGTGATTTTAACCTGATGCTTTCAGTACCTGTACAATATCAGCATATTACACTGTACAAACATCAAAATCAGGCAGAAGACCCACGAAGTGACAAACTCGTTTTTCTGCCACACATAAATTTTGCTTACGATGTAGGCACAAAATGGCAGGTATCGGGCAATTACTTCTGGTATAATCACAATCCTGATTTAAGAAATCTTTACCCTGGACTAATACTGCAAAACTATCGTACGCTCACACGTTATGATAACAGGCTCTCCGATACCTATGGACAACAAAGTAAACTTTTGATATCCTACAAAGATGTTATCCATTTTTTGTTTGCCAATGTAGAAGCAAACTATAACCGGTACCGAAACGAGGTGATGTATGCGCAGCGATTTGAGAGTTCGGTAATGAGAATCAACATGTTAGAGTTGGAGAATACAGGCGATTATCTTTCCCTAACTGCCCGAATGGGTAAAGGCTTCGACTGGAAAAAGATATCTTTCAACGCCGAGGGTTCGTGGGGTACCGGATCCACACCCCAACTGAGACAAGACAGCCTAGTCAGATTTAACAACCAGGGGTTGAATGCCAATATTACACTATCAATGGAACCCCTTGAAAGGCTTGTTCTGGCCAACAAAAGCAGTACGAGCAGAATGACCATGCGTGCAGGCAGCGAAGAGCAGGCAGACCCCCTGGTAAATTTTATTAATGCCACATCAATAAGCTACTCTTTTGCCAACGGACTCATGTTCTCTTTAGGGTTTGAGTACTACCATATGCAGGATAAAAACCGACAACAAAACTTCCTTTTGCTGGATGGGGAATTGGTATATACTGTAAAAAGAATCAGGTTTGCTTTGCATTTGAATAATGTAATCAACGCTGAGAATTATATTTATTCCTACTACGGAAACATGAATAGCTATTATTCAGAATACCGTATCCGACCGGCGTCTATACAGTTAAGCGCACGATTTAAACTATACTAAGATAGTTTTTATGAAAACAGATATTTGGTTTTTATGCAAGAACAACCTGAGCAAATAAGCCTTTGGCAGTTTTGGTAAAGTGGCTGCCAAAGGCTTAAAGAGGCATGCTCTTATTGTTATAGGTTCACTTTACCGAAAAATGATTATCCCATACTTGCAGTAAACGAATTTGAAGAAATACTTGCAAGTCCTTGGATATTCAGAACAAAAATAAGCAAATCAGTTTGAAATATTAATATTTACGATTATGAAATCATTGAAATTAAATAAGCTCGACAATATTAAGTTGAATGATCAACAGATGAACATGGTGAGAGGTGGTGGCGAAGGCCAATGCTGTGGTTGTGGTTGTGCATGGGCAGGTAATGGAGGATCGTCAATAGAAGCCAATGGTAATGCAAATAGCAGTGCTAACTTAAATTCATCAGGTGATTGGCAAGAAATTGTCTGCACATTTGAGAAATCCTTATAATTATAAGGGTGGGATTATTTCAATCCCACCCTGTTTTCAAACCGCATTAAAGTTTTTCCTGTATGAATAAAATTAATTTAGCTAAGCTTATATCTCTCCTGGGAGCTATTATTTTTCAAATATCGATTTCATCTGTCTATAGCTCCAATCCTCAATTATTTATTGATGACTATACAATCATTGATTCAAGTAGGATTGTGGTTAGATATTCGCTTGAATTTGTTGCAAATTCTAATAAACCCGAAACTATTGATAATGATATTATTGTCCTCGAAATAGGGAATAAAATGTCTAAAAGCTACAGCTATGGTTTGTATAAACATGACTCTATAAAAACCATGAATAAAAATAGCGCACAACCCTTCTTTAAAGCCCGGGTGCCTCCTCTGGAAGTTTTTAAAAACCACCCAATTGGCAAGAATACCATTGTTCACAGGTCTTCAAATCATCCGGAACCAATTTTTATTTATGAAGACTCTTTGGATATCCAATGGGAATTCTTATCTGAGCGTAAACAAGTTGCAGGGTATGTTTGTCAGAAGGCGACAGCTTTTTTTAGGGGTAGAACATGGTATGCCTGGTTCACAAATCAGATTCCATTTTCCGATGGCCCCTGGAAGTTCCACGGTCTGCCAGGGTTGATTATGGAGATTTACGATGACCAAAACCATTTTCGGCTTACCTGCGTGGAACTTGCTCACAAAAAAGTACCTATAAAAAAGTACAATTGGAGATATGAAAAAACAACCAGAGAAAAGGCAAATGAATATACAAGGTGGTGCCATGAGAACTTTTATGATTGCACCAAAAATCTGGGGATACGTTTGAGAGTTATTGGATCTTCAGAAGCAGAGACAAAGAAAATGTCTATACCTTATAATTCCTTAGAATTAGAGTAGTTATGAAAACACAAATGAAACTTGAAATCGTTTTTTTTATTTGCATGGCTTTAACAGGATCCTTGAATTTATCTGCTCAAATGACCATACGTTCTAATTTTATTGATAAATACTCTGCTCTTGATTTTTCAAAGTTAATAGTAAGATATTCGCTTGATTTCATTTCCAATCCCGATAAACCGAAAGACGTTCAGGCTGATATCGTTGTTCTTGAAATTGGGCACCATTTGTCAAAAAGCTATAGTTACGGTTTATTTAAGCATGACTCTATTCTTACTAACAGTCGAGCCAATAGCGTTCCTCAGTTACAGGTACCGGTGCCTCCTATGGAAGTTTTTAAAAACTACCCTTCAGGAAAAAATTCTGTTGTACACAGATCACCTTTACGAAGGTTGATTTTTTTATACGAAGATGATATCAATATTGAGTGGAGAATTTTGCCTGAACGCAGACAGGTTTCCGGGTATACATGTCAAAGAGCTCTTGCAACCTTCAGAGGTAGAACGTGGGAAGCCTGGTTTACCAATCAAATACCTATTTCCGACGGGCCATGGAAATTTCATGGGCTACCCGGTCTTATATTGCAAGTATCAGATGACCAGAATCATTATTCGTTTAGTTGTATTGGTTTAAGCCGAGATATTGTTACCATAAAGAAATGGAACTGGAGCTATGAAAGAACATCTAGAGAGAATACCAATGACTATATGAGACGATGTGCTGAAAGGCCAGTAGAAAGTATGCGACAAATGGGTGTTACTCTATATATGCCAGGACGGTCGCAAGAAGAGATGGAAAATTATTCTTTTCCATACAACCCTTTAGAACTTGAATAAATATGATATTTAACAGTAAAAGCTTTGAAGAAATACTTGCAAGTCCATGGATATTCAGAACAAAAATAAGCCAGAATTTAGGGGAAGAACATGGGAAGCTTGGTTTACAAATCAAATACCCGTTTCTAATGGGCCCTGGAAGTTTCATGGCCTGCCGGGAATTATTATGCAAGTTTCTAACGATCAAAATCATTTCTCTTTTACCTGCATTGGTATTAGCAGGGAGAAAGTGCCTATAAAAAATGGAAATGGAGATATGAAAGAACTACCAGAGAAAATGCCAATGCATATATGAAGCGATGTGCCGAAGGGGTCTTCGACTGTAAGCAAAAGAGAGGTATTACTTTTGTTGTCCCGGGGGCTTCGCAAGAAGAGACAGAAAAATATTCATATCCCTATAACCCTATAGAGCTAAAATAGCCATGAAAATTAAAACCAAAGCTGAACTGTGTTTTTTTATTTGCCTGCTTTTTTTACAAATATCAACTTCTTTGTTTTTAAGGGCAAACACACCGATAATCATTGATGCCTATGAAGTTCTTGACTCAACGAGATTCGTGGTCAGGTATTCTTTTGAATTTGTTGCTGATGCTGATAAACCAGACAATATCGATTCAGATATTCAAATGCTGGAAATTGGGGCAAAAGTATCAAAAAGTAACAGTTACGGCCTGTATAAGCATGACTCGATTGCTACGATGAATAGATCGAGCAGTGGTATGCCCGGATTCAGGGCTCGCGTTCCGGCTATGGAGGTTATTAAGAGTTATCCGGAGGGAAAAAATTCAATCGTCCACAGAGCTTCATGGAACAATCCGATTTTTTGGTATGAAGATGAAATTGATATTGAATGGACTATTTTGCCTAAACGGACACAAATTGCCGGATATTCATGCCAGAAGGCCATATCGAACTTCAGGGGCAGAACGTGGGAAGCCTGGTTTACCAACCAAATACCCGTATCTGATGGCCCCTGGAAGATTCACGGGCTACCCGGTTTAATTTTGGAAATATCTGATACCCAAAACCATTTTAGGTTTAGTTGTATGGGCATTAGCCAGGAAAAGGTACCCATAAAAATGTGGAAATCGAACTACGAGAAAACAACAAGGCAAAGGGCCAATGAATATTTGATCAGATGCCATTAACGCGTTTGGGAGTGCGCCCAAAATTTGGGGATATCCATCCGCATACCGGGCCGGTCACAAGAAGAAGCCAGGAAAATTTCGACCCCATATAACCCTTTAGAACTTGAGTAATGATGAAAAAAAAGTATTTTGATGGTAACTTGATTAGAAAGAGTTTAGCCAATACTCCCCAAATAACCTTTGAAGTAACCGATGCATGCAATCTGGATTGTGTTTATTGTGGTTATGGCAAACTATATGGTGATCATGATGAAAGAGAAAATAAACAACTTGGTATTGATAAAGCCATAAGGCTGCTTGATTATATGCAAGGACTTTGGGATTCTTCCTTAAGTCAATCTCATAACAATGCAGTTTATCTGAGCTTTTATGGGGGAGAACCCCTGTTGAATATGCCCTTTATCCAGGCAATTGTTGATTATTCAAAAAAGATGAAGAACAAAAAGCGAAAAATTCGTTTCAGCATGACAACCAATGGGTTGATGCTATACAAGTATATAGATTTTTTAGCTAAGAATGATTTTTCATTACTTATCAGCCTTGATGGAAATGAGTATAGTAACTCATATAGGATTACTAAAAATGAGAGGGATAGTTATAACAATGTCATTAACAATGTTGAGTTGATACGAAGTAAATATCCCGATTATTTCAGCAAAAAAGTAAATTTCAATGCTGTATTGCATAACCGAAACTCTGTAGCGTCTATTACCGATTATTTTAAAAAAGAATATGGAAAGGTGCCATCTATAGGTGCATTGAATGATATGGGAATACGTCCTGAAATGAAAGATGAGTTTATTAGGATGTACCAAAATTCTGCTGACAGCCTGATGTCTTCAGAAAACTATGGGAAATTGGAGGAAGAGCTGTTTCTCTCGTCACCGACATACCATTCAGCAACTGTCTATTTACTCCAGCACTCCGAATTCAAATACAATAATTACAATGAACTGTTGTATGGAAAGTCTGATGCCCCCCCGGCCTATCCTTCAGGTACCTGCATACCATTTGCCAAAAAGGTTTTTGTAACGGTAAATGGCAAAATACTGCCTTGCGAAAGGATTGGCCATCAGTTTGCCTTAGGGCATGTTGATAATAATAAAGTTCATTTGGATTTTGATGGCATAGCAGAAAAGTACAATCACTATTTTTCAAAAATAGATAAACTATGTGCAAAGTGCCACAATACAAAAAGTTGTGTGCAATGCATTTTTAACCTTGAAACCATTGATAAAGAAAAATGTATTTGCCGGGGCTATATGAATAAAGAGGCTTTTGAGAACTATAAAAATGCTAAAATGAGTTTTTTATCTCGCCATCCCGAAGCTTATTCAAGGATTATGAATGATGTTATTTATAAATAAAACACTTACAAAAATGAATTCAGCCAATTCCACTTTCTGGTTTACTTTGTCTAAGCATACCTATGTTTCTTTTAATTCCCAAGGCCTTCTTTTGCTTTACAATACCCACAATGGCAAAACATTGGTTGTACATAATTCGAAATGTTTAGAAATTGTGCAGAATGTTTATGAACCATCAAACCTGGGGGTAATTGAGATTAATCCAGAGAAGTTAGGCGAACAGGTTTATGATTTTATTGAAAAGTCAGTTGCATTGGGGATTGGGATAAAAATGGAAAAAACAATCAGCTCAAATAAACCCATAAATTTGCTGCCTATATTAAATCTGCAGAATGATGTGGAGAAGCTCATTTCTACCGGAGAAACTCATTTAATAGGAGACCATATATCGGACTATCTTACTTCTTTAACTTTATACATTACAAATCAATGTGAACAAAATTGTGTGCACTGTGGCGAATATTTCAGGCAAACACATTTTTGTACAAAAGCACTGAAGGGGAATTTTCTGCCACCGGAAACTATTAATGAGCTGCTTGAACAATCTGGATCTACACAATTGAAGAAAGTAAATATAATAGGCGGTAATATTGCTCTTCATCCAAAATGGGAAGAACTTTTGTCTATTCTCACAAAATACACTTTTGATTACCATTTTTGGTTTCACCTCATTAATATAGGTGGAATTGATTTGGATGTTCTGCCTGGTCATAAAGAAATACTCGTTACCTATCCTTATAAAGAAGAAAGCCTTAAAAAAGTATTTGGAATAGCCTCAGGAAGGAAGGATATAGCCTTCAATTTCCTAATTGAAGGAGAACATGGGTTCTCCAACGTTAACGATTTAATTGCTCAATATGATCAAATAAATTTTGAACTGATTCCTTTCTATAATGGTGAAAATATGGATTTTATCACCCAAAATGTTTTTTTGGATGAGAATGATATCCTTTCAGAAACCCTTAAAATGCCCAAAATCTTTTGCAACCAGAAACTGAATTCTAATTTTTTTGGATCTCTTACCGTTTTTCCTGATGGTTCGGTAAAGGTTAATCCAAATACCCCAGTGATAGGGAAGCTTCCAGATAACTCTTTGTTAGAGTTAATCTACAAGGAACTAACTTCTAATACCGCATGGAGAAAAGTGAGAGGGGAAGGGAAATGTAATTCGTGTATGTATCGGTTTCTGTGTCCGCCACCCGGCAACTTGGGGAGTATTTTAAGAAGGGAGGATTTATGTCATGTGAACATGAATGTTGTTTCTGAATTACAAGACATTTAAAATAATGCCCTTCCCCCACCTCCCCCAAAAAGACGCCATGAGCTGCGGCCC
>CAYMLS010000222.1:0-8882 GCA_964390665.1 uncultured Bacteroidales bacterium
CAGGCAAAAACAAAATAAAAATTCAGTTCAGGATGGTCGCTTTTCGTTTTTCTTTGTTGGTTGAAAATTAATTTTAAATTTTAGTTCAGAGTCTCCTTTCTGAAACAAAAAAAAGGGGTAAAATTCAAAAGAATTTTACCCTTTCTGAGAAAATTGAGGTTTTATTTTTTCTCTTTTCTGAAACACATAAACCAATCCAGGCAGTATGTATCCTCACTTTGGCTTTCAACCCGCTCTTTGGCGGTTCCGCATGATCCGGGAGGAGGTACGATCACATCGTCGCCAGGTTGCCAGTTTGCAGGGGTTGCAATTTGTTCTTTATCGGCTTTTTGCATAGCAATGATCATCCTTTTGATCTCATCCATGTTTCTTCCCGTACTCAGAGGATAGTATAAAATGGCACGTACTTTTGCTTCAGGATCCATAATGAATACTGCTCTTACTGCCTGCGTTGTTGAAGCGTTAGGTTGTACCATCCCAAACTTTCTTGAAACATCCATCTTCAGGTCTTCTATCACGGGGAAATTTACTTCCACGTCCTTCATACCGTTAAATTCAATTTTTTCTTTGATGGTTCTTAACCATGCAATATGGGCATAAATGCTGTCGATCGATAAACCAATCAGTTCTGTATTGAGTTTTCTGAAATCTTCCTGCATGGTGGCAAAAGTCATAAATTCTGTTGTACATACAGGTGTAAAATCCGCCGGATGACTAAATAAAATCACCCATTTTCCTTTGTAATCCTCAGGAAAGTTGATGTTCCCCATCGTTGTTTTTGCTTTGAATGACGGAGCTGCATCACCAATTAAGGGTAAACGTACCACTTCCTGTGCTTGTTCTTGATTCTGAATGTTTTCCATAACTGTATTTAAAATTTAATGTTGAAAATTAATGATAGAGTTTTTTTATTTGTGTTGATTAATAAAGTTCAACAACTTATGGTATTGTATTGTTTTTTTACCGGAAAATTTTGATTTCAATCTTTAAAATGCCCTTCAATACTTGTATTCAAAGTGTTGGGTAGAAAGCATCTTCTATATGATATATTTTGTGATTCGATTTGTTGAATAAAACGGATATAATGTCAAACCGGGTTTCCAATTCCAGGTTGTTCATCATTATATATTTATTTGCAGCAACAATCAGGTTTCGTTGCTTGGCTTTGGTTACAAACTCTTCAGGTTCTCCAAAATAGTTTGTGGCACGCGATTTCACCTCAGTAATTACAAGTACATCATCCAGGCGGGCAATAATATCTATTTCGAGAGATCCTGACCGCCAGTTTTGCTCAAGTATCGTATAATTTTTTTGGACAAGATATTTTACTGCCAGTTGCTCTCCTAATTTACCCAATTCATGAAAATCAGCCATTTTTTTATTCCCTGTATAGTTTATTTGTTCCGAAAACTTGTTTTCGCAATAATTCTTGAAAATATTGAGTTTTATTTGTGTGAATACCAGGCTTTAAAATTAGTGTCAATTCGTGTGGATAATAAACTATTTATAGTCGACTAAATGATGCATTTTAAAATGCATATTACACATTCTTTATACAAATATAAAGGATTATTTTTTATTCCTTTGTTTTCAAGGTACAGATTTTCTTTTAGCAGAACGCTTTTGACTATAAAAAGTCTGTTGAGAAGATGTGGTGATTATTGAATAATGTTTCCAAAGGGAAATTTTTGTTTACCGCAAAATGTTATTCTCCGGAAAGTAAAGATTGAATAACAGATAAAAGAATGTAAAATACGATAATGAGAGGTATTCCGGAAAATCCTAAAAACAACATTAAAAGGAACGATACAATCAGAAGAATATAACGGTAGAGGTTTTTGTTAACAGATAAATCAGAAAATTTGAGAGAAAGCATGGGGATATTTGAAACAAGCAGAAAACTTGAGATTGCTGTGATGGATAACAGCAATACTGTAGAATGAAATAAAGAATGATAAATTGAAAACAGAACCGTGCCTGGTTGACCTGTTTCAAGCACAAGAGGTATGGATAAAATGAATATTGCGTTGGCCGGGGTGGGTAGTCCAATGAACTTTTCGTCTTGTTGATTGTCTACATTGAAAATCGACAATCTTAATGCAGAAAAAACAGCAATAGAAAATGCAAGGTATGGCAAAAACTGCACAATACTACCTTCGTGAATTGCTGAATTTGATATAGATTGGTTTAAATACTGATAAATTATCGTGGAAGGTAATAACCCGAAACTTACCATGTCGGCAAGAGAATCAAGGTCTTTTCCAATTTTGCTGTAAGATTGAAGCAAGCGTGCTGTAAATCCATCGAGAAAATCAAATATAGCAGCAAGGGCGGCAAATATGGCCGCCCAAACGTACAATTCAGAAAAAACATGTACCACAGCCACTGATCCGCAAAACAGGTTCATGCTGGTAATAAAATTTGGAATACTTTTTTTAATCTGCATAAATTTTCTTTTTTATTCAGATAGCTTTATTTTTTCAATATAACTTCTTATTTTTGATTCTGAAAAATCTTTTATATGGACGCGCTACAGTTTAATAATTATCCTTTGAAAGAAAAGGTATACCTGCTTTTTGAGCATGGAAACGAACTTGCCTCAAGGCAGTTTCTGTATTTTAATATCAAATTATATACGTTGTTTGGCTTTTTTGCCGAAGTGTGGTATGTACCCAATAACAATAAAATTGAAAAGGTTGAAGTACTGACCACCGATGAAATTTTAAGCTTGTATAAAAATGAATTTGATATTTCCGAACTGCTGAAATAAAAGATTGTAAAATTAGCATTTTAATCTCCTTTCAATGAAAACCGACTGATTTTTTCAATATTTTTTTCCATAAAAGAAAACAGGACTTAAAAACATCATATATTTTTAAGTCCTGTTTTCTTTTTCTGTGCAAATATTTTTATGTCTCTTAGGGATTTCGTTAATTCAATCAACTATAGAGAGGTTCTTGTGAAATCCTGTTTGTTTGCATAAGATTTTTTTTGGGTAATGACCATGCAAAAGCAAAATGTCAGGAGTTTCTTTGCTCTTTTAAGCGAATGTACCTCATCAAAGACTCAATAAAATAATAATCGGCATAGGTAAGAGGAACATCTACCTCTGAATCACCGGGAAGGTGTCCTACACTATGTTTAAGAATGAAATTTCCATTCTCCCCTGGTTTTGCCAAATAGGCATCCTGCGAAAGACTGGCAAGTATTTTTTCTGCCGAATGAAAGTAAAAGTCTGATGTTTCATCGTCACTAAAAGTACTAAGTTCCAGCAATGCCGAAGCCATAATGGTTGATGCTGATACATCCCTCAAAGCATCAGGAATATCCGGAGCATCAAAGTCCCAGTAGGGTATGTTGTCTTCTGGCATGTTTGGATGGTTGAGGAGGAAGTTGGCAATATTGTTTGCTTTTTCCAGAAATGCCGGATCTTTTGCTTCTCTGTACATCATGGTAAAACCATAAAATCCCCAGGATTGGCCGCGGGCCCAGGTAGATTCATCAGCGTAACCCTGATGTGTTACCTTTTCTATTACCTCGCCGGTCTCAGGATCATAATCCACAACATGATAACAACTGTGATCATCACGATAATGGTTTTCAAGTGTGGTGAATGAATGATCCATGGAAATTTTCCTGAATTGATCATTGGATGATTCCCGGTGTGCCCACATTAACAGTTCCAGATTCATCATATTGTCAATGATAACAGGGAATTGCCATCTTTCACTCCAATCCCATGATTTTATGCAACCTACAACAGGGTTGTACCTTGTTGAAAGGGATGCTGCTCCCTGCAGTAATACATCTTTGTAGGCATTGTTACCTGTTATGCGCAGTCCATTTCCGTAACTGCAATAAAGCATAAAACCTACGTCATGATCGTTGGTCACATTTTTGATCGGTTCCAGGAGTGCAGTACGTTTACGGGCTTCATTCAGGAAGATTTCATCGCCGGTATGCTCATAAAGGTACCACAGACTACCTGGATAAAAACCACTGGTCCACCAGTAGATATTGCTAAAAACCATGGTATCGCCCTGAAATGTCCTCGGTAAAAGACTGTCTGGCAATGTATTGATCATTCTTTTGTATTGCTCAGAAGCGCTCACCAGTGATGCTTCTGCTTTTTCCACCGAAAAAATTTCATCTTCATGGGGTGATTGCCCGCAACCGGTTAATATTGCGGTAAGAATTAGTACCCCGGAAAATATGCTTTTCGTACTCATGATTGTTAAAGATTAGTTGATTTTGCAGAAGTAACTTAGTAGATGTCAAACTCCAATGGTTCTGAGAGCATTTCAGCATCAATCCTTAAAATTTCTGATAAAGCATTTTCGGAAGCGAATTCTTTATTTGATAATTCCCAGGTTGCATAAAATCTGAAGTGAACAGAATCAGATTCGGGTATGGTCATTTCTGCTGTAAAAGTATCGGTGATTGTTCCCGGAAGGGTGTCGGTATGGGCGTATGCTTCAAAAATATCTTCAGGAATGAGTAGCCCAAGTCCCAGATATTCTTTTTCAATGGATTGTCTTCCAAATGTTGAAAGTGAAACATATCCGTTATTGAAATTCTCGAATTTTACTTCAGGATCATCCAGATCGATGGTGGTGATTCCTGTTACCAAATGAAGTCCGTCCCTGTTGCCCAATAACTCCACATCACTCACGTAATACCAGGCTCCTCCATAGATGGTTACTGTGTGTACAAGTGAAATATTTTTTCCTTCTACCTGCCAATTGTCAAAATAAAATTTGATAATAGACCTGAGGGGTCCATCGGCAATAATTTCAACCCGTCCGTCTGAATCCGGTCCTACAGGATATATGCTTTCATCTGTTTTTATGGCCAGAGAACCTGCACCAAGAGATGTGCCTACTTTTAGTATGTCCATACCCCAACTTTGCAGTTGGTGGTAATCTTCGTCAATACCCACACTATCAAGCGACATCATGGCTGTTGTTTTGCCAAAAATGTCCATACCGTTCCGATAATCAAGGTAGTTTCTGAAGCCTACAAGGTCGTTTTCCCAGGCAGGTCCTTCCATTTGGAACTTTCCGCCTGCCTGCCCCTCTTCCTGATCAAGTCGTTTGGCTTCTTTTAGTGCAATGTGCTCGCCATTTTCATTGATGGCAGCTAAACGTGCATTGCTTCTTGGATCGAGCACGGGAATGTTTTCACCGGAAACCAACATGATATCATATATTCTTTCACTTTCAGGTTCCATATCTATCAGAAAGAATAATTCATCCCAGTTGCCGTCGCCATCCAGATCGTCGGTTTGGGGAGAGATGTTGCCAAATGTTTCCGAGGAGAATAAAGGATATTGATCCTGCGGTATGGTGCCCATTTTCTTTTCGAGCGTTTCTCTCTTTATAACAACAGGTTCATCAACTCTGGTTAAAGAGGATTCATTTTTGATTGTAATCTGATTTGTGGGTTCTGTGGCACAACTCCACAAAAAAATGGAGGCGGAAATGATCCAATAGATAGCTTTCATAAGGGATGTTTTTAATAGTTAATTTAAGCAAGAAAACTCATGATTTCCATTTGTGCTTGATGAAGAAGGCGTCAAGTGCAAGGCGGAAGATGACTGAAAAACAGAGATTTATTTTTCGTATAAGACTGTTTTGAAGGCAAACCCAACTGAGCAATTGGCGTTTTTTCGCAAGCATTATTTATTCGCCATAGGGTTTTCCTATGGTCGCCAGTATTCCTCCATCAACGTAGAGTACATGACCGTTTACAAAGTCTGATGCTGCCGAGGAAAGAAATATAGCAGCGCCCTGAAGTTCTTCAGGTTCGCCCCATCGTCCTTCGGGTGTACGGTTGATAATAAAATCATTAAACGGATGTCCGTCTACTCTGATCGGTTCAGTTTGTGCCGTAGCAAAATACCCTGGACCAATTCCATTACTTTGAATGCCGTATTTAGCCCATTCGGTTGCCATGCTGCGTGTGAGCATCTTTAAGCCGCCTTTGGCAGAAGCATAGGCTGATACCGAATTTCGACCCAATTCACTCATCATGGAGCACATATTGATGATCTTGCCTCTTGATTTTCTTTTTATGATCCTTGAAGCAAATGCTTTTCCCATGATAAAAGGCCCAACAAGGTCTACGTCAACAACATCTCTGAACTCTTCAACGCCCATTTCCAAAATGGGAATTCTTTTGATGATGCCTGCATTGTTTACCAAAATGTCCAATGGGGCAACTTCTTTTTCTATTTGGTCTATATGTTCTGGCACTGCTTTCTCATCTGTCACATCAAAAATATATCCTGACGCATCTATATTTGCCTTTTTATATTCTTTCAGTGCATCTTCCACCCTTTTATCAGTGCGGTCATTAATGACGATTTTTGCACCCGCAGCGCCTAATCCTTTGGCTATGGCCATTCCTAATCCATGGGTAGCACCAGTAACAAGTGCTGTTTTTCCTGATAGGTCAAATAATTTCAATGACATGTTGTTTGTTTTTTAGTTTGATTCTTAAATAATGATCATGATTGATTCAAAAGATGGTGAAAAGAATTCTCCTGTTAAGATTTAAGCAGGAAAATTCTTTTCTTCTCCAGATGGGGAAACTACCTGATGTCTCTTATGTCTGCTTTGTCCATATCGGCATAGTCCAGATTTTCACCTGCCATTCCCCAAATGAAAATATAGTTGGATGTTCCGGCAGCTGCATGAATAGACCAGGAAGGTGAAAGTACGGCGTCATGGTTTTTCATCCAAATCGGGCGTGTTTCATGAGGTTGTCCCATAAAATGACATATTGCCTGATCTTCAGGTACCTCAAAATAAAAATATGCTTCCATCCGCCTGGAATGAACATGAGGTGGCATGGTATTCCATACACTACCTGGTTTTAAAATGGTCATACCCATTTGCAATTGGCAGGTTTCAACAATTCCATTTACAATGAGTTTGTTGATCGTACGGTCATTGGAAGATTCAAGAGAACCCAGATCCATGCGTTCAGCATCATTAAGCGTTACATGTTTATCAGAATAACTCTTATGAGCCGGAGCGCTGTTGAAATAGAAGATCGCCGGTTTCGAGCTTTCTTTGCTGGCGAATGAAACCACTTTGTCTCCCATGCCTGCGTAAAGTGCTTCCTGGTATTTTAATTCGTAAGATTTTCCATCAACAATTACATTTCCGGTGTTTCCTACATTGATAATGCCCAATTCTCTTCTGTGCAGAAAATGATCTGCTTTAATGGGTTCAATGGTTTCCAGAACAACATTTTTATCTACCGGAACAGTTCCACCTACGATATAGCGGTCGTACATACTGTATACCAGGTTGATCTCATCTTTCTTCATAAAATCTGTAATCAGGAAGTCTTCTCTGATTCGCTGGGTATCATATTTAACGAAATCTGTGGGGTTTGTTGCGTATCTTAATGTGTAGTTTACCATATAAATTTTATTTATTGTTTGAAAAATTATACAATCGATTGTACAAAATTAAAAGTTTCAGGGATAAAATCAAAAAAAATTAAATCTCTCTTGTGGATGATTTTCTGATGATGAGTTCCGGGTTGAGAACAATCGTTCGTGGTAAGAACTCAACGTTTTGAATTTCAATTTGTTCAATGAGAAGTTTTGCTGCCTGGCGTCCAATGTCAAAGGCATGTTGATCTATGGAGGTTAGGGGAGGATCAAAAAAAGAATTCCATGGTTCGTTTGCAAATCCAGTAACAATCAGATCTTGCGGAACCGAAATATGATGGTTTTTCGCGCAAAGGATTGCGCCTAATGCAGAGTAATCACCCGAAGAAAACAAGGCATCAGGCAGTTTTTTCCAATTTGCGATCTGTGTCATGGCTTTGCATCCTGTTTCGCGTGTAATGGTGTTTTCAAAAACCAAATTTTCATCAAAAGGGATATTGTATTTGCTTAAAATATCTTTGTAAGCCCTTGTTCTGTTGCGATATACATTTATGTGCCGGGGTCCGGCAAAATGGGCGATCTTTCTTGCACCCATCTCAATTAAGTGCTCCATTGCCAGACAACCTCCGTAGTAGTCATCAATAACTACTTTGCTTACCTGCATCGAATCTATAACCCGGTCAAAGAATACAAGGGGCAGATGCTTTTTTGTCCATTGTTCAAAATGTGTTGCATTTATTGTTTCTGTAGAAACTGAAGCAATAAGGCCATCTACCTTTCCATGCATAAGACTTTTTACCAATTGTTCCTCTTTCTCAAGAGATTCGAAGGTTTGGCAAATCAGGACGCTGTATCCATATGAGGTAATAATTTCATCAATCCCACTTAAAACAGTGGCAAAAAAATGCCTGTCTACCTTAGGTACCATTACGCCAATGGTTTTGCCACTTCCTTTGCGCAAACTGGCTGCCCTGAAATCAGGCTGATAATTATGTTTTTGTGCAAACTCCTGAACAGCCTTGCGCATCTTTTTACTGATTCGCGGATTGTCATTCAAAGCTCGTGAAACAGTTGAAGAAGTTGTATTCAACTCCCTTGCTATATCCTGTATTGTTATCTTCTTTCTTGGGTTGACCATCTGTTTGTCGTTATCTTTTTTTACCGGAAAAAACACTTTCAGATACGCTGTTTCTCCTGAAATTATTTTTCCAATGAAAAAAAAATCAATTATTTTTCTTCTTTTTCGCCAAAGATAGTTATTTTTGTGCAATCGATTGTATCTTAAACAAAAATTATGTCACGATTTACACGTATTCAAACTGCACTTGCCATGCAACAAACCGGCATTATACCAGTTTTTTACCATGCTGACCCCGATGTTTGTTTTGAGGTTATCAAAGCATGCTTCAATGGTGGATTAAAAGTTTTTGAATTTACCAACAGAGGGGATTATGCCCATGCGGTTTTTGGTGAGGTC
>CAYMLS010000223.1:0-8878 GCA_964390665.1 uncultured Bacteroidales bacterium
CACAACAGATATTACGCAAAAACAACCCGTAATGCGGTAAAAAAATTAAGGATGACAGAAGATCAGGCATCTGCAACAGAGATGTTACCTAAAGTTGTTTCATTGCTGGACAAACTTGCCAAAAAAAGAATCATCCATAAAAACAAAGCGTCAAACCTGAAATCAAAACTAACCAAGTACGTGAGCAAATTATCGTCCAGCAACTAAATTCTGGCAGAAAATCCAACCCGGATTTATCTGACCATAGCCATTATCAAGGCCCGTTCGTCTAGGGGTTAGGACGCCAGGTTTTCATCCTGGTAGCAGGGGTTCGAATCCCCTACGGGCTACTGATCAAAAAGACTTTTTCCAAAAGTCTTTTTTTTTATGCCAAATTTTCATTAATTTCGTTTGCATACTCTATAATTAAATATGAAGGCAAACGAATCTCCACAGGAAAATTCTCAAATGCGTCTTACGGGTATTAAATCGTGGGCGCAAGACGATCGTCCCAGAGAAAAATTACTCGCCAGAAGTTCTTTGGCAATGACCGATGCCGAATTATTAGCCATTTTATTGGGGTCAGGCACCAGGGAATTATCGGCGGTTGATCTGGCCAGGCATATTCTTGCCTCTGCCAATAACAACTTATCCGATCTTTCGAGGTTCTCGATCAAAGATCTGATGAAGTTCAAAGGTATTGGAGAAGCCAAGGCAATTACAATTGCAGCAGCTCTTGAATTAGGCAGACGAAGAAGACTGCAGGAAAGTTTACAAAAGAAGAAAATTATATCAAGCAGGGATGCTTTTGACATTATGCATCCTGTATTGTCAGATAATAATTATGAGGAATTTTGGATCATATTGCTGAACAGAAACAATATGGTTCAAAAGAATCATAGAATTAGTGAAGGTAGCATTTCGGGTACAGTGGCAGACCCGAAAAAAATCTTCAAAATTGCCCTTGAAGGACAAGCGTCTTCCATTATTCTTTGCCATAATCATCCCAGTGGAAATATCAAACCCAGCAACCATGATCTGCAAATCACGGAAAAATGCAAAAAGGCAGGATTATTCCTGGAACTACCGGTACTGGACCATATCATCATTGCCGGAAATAATTATTATAGCTTCGCAGATGAAGGAACGTTATAAAGTTTTTTGAAAAATCTGCATACATTACTGGGATACAAACATGTAAAATACATTGGATTATTGTTTATAAATTGATTCAAGGTGGTCATGGCTCGGTTCACCTCTTCCTTGTAAAGAAAGCGTCAAGTGCAAAGCAAGCGATCACTGTTTTGAAGGCGATCCCAACACAGTATTGGGCGTTTTCTTGTAAAGAATAATTAAACAAATAACGAACATTTATACCATAAAATCATCGTATGTTGCTCGTATACAGTCCTCAAAAAAACAACCGCTTACAGTATATAGTAAAATTCCTGTTTCGTAATATCTGCGGATTTGAATATGTTGTTACTTCTTCCAGTGAAGACTTTTTAAACTTCAAGGGGGCAAAAATTAATTATTCTGCCCGCGAAATTCCGGGCGAACATATTCAGATCGTGCCCGACGGATTGCTTCATGAAAAAGGTTTCCGGGAAATCCAACCCGAGGTCACACAAAAAGATGGTTTGGTGGTTTTGTTTCCAGACAAATCAGAGAATAACCTATGCGACATGGGATACGATATATTTTCCATGGCTTTTTACCTGGTTTCAAGATATGAAGAGTATCTTCCTTTTATAGAAGACCGTTACGGACGATTTGAAGCAGATCAGAGTTTTTCCTTTCAGAAAGGTTTTTTGGAGATCCCCGTAATTGACAAATCCACCCTTTTGCTGAAGGAGAAAATTCTTTCGAAATTTCCCTTTCTGGATTCAAATCAAAGAAAGTTTGAATTCATTCCTACATATGATATAGACGTAGCGTATGCTTACAGAGGGCGTGGAATATCAAGAAACACACTTGCTGTTAGCAAAGATCTGCTAACATTCAACTTCGGCAACCTGGGCAACCGGTTGAAGGTCTTACTGAATAAAGCATCCGATCCGTTCGACACATATGAATTTCAACTGAATTTACAAAAGCAGTATCAATTAAATCCGGTTTATTTTTTTCATGTTGGTGATTATGGCGCATACGATAAAAATATTTCCGTATATTCTCCGCCATATATTCATTTATGTAAAATGCTGGGCGACTATGCCGAAACAGGTGTTCACCCATCGTTTGCATCCCATTATAAAAAAAACAGATTAAAAAAAGAGATCTTCAGACTGTCTGAATTATTGAACCGGGAAATAGAAAACAGCCGGCAGCATTACCTGAAAATCCACCTACCTGACACCTATCAGAATTTAATCAAAAACAACATCAAAAAGGATTTTTCAATGGGATATGCCACCCATACTGGATTCAGAGCAGGTACATGCACCCCGTTTCCCTGGTATGATCTAACCAGTGAAACAGAAACGCCTTTGCAGGTTTTTCCGGTAACTGTGATGGATGCTTCGCTGAAAACATATATGAATCTGGGAATCGAAGCTTCTATTGATAAATGCAAAAAACTGGCAGATGAGGTGAAAAGTGTGGAAGGTACCTTTATAAGTTTATGGCACAACGATGCATTAAGTAACTTTGGGTTATGGAAAAACTGGCGAAAAGTTTACATTGAGATGCTAACATACCTAAAAACACTGCATCTGGTCAGCAAAAGTTAAACCTTTCACCTCATGATGGGTTGATTTGATTAGTCTGCATAAGGATTGGCAACATTTGCCTAAAGTATATTGTGCACAAATTACACGAATTGACACTAATTATAATGCCTGATTTTCAGATAAATAAAAATGGTAATTGCACAAATTTCTCCGAAAACAAGTTTTCGGAGTGGACTCAATAAAAAATAAGAACCTTATTCCCAGTGTCATGATAAAATTCCTTGAAAATGATGAAATAGATTTTGATAAGTGGGATGAATGCATTGAAACATCTATCAATGGCATCATCTATCCATTCAGTTATTACCTCAATCAGGTATCGCCGGGATGGTGTGCATTGGTAGGCAACGATTATGAGTCAGTGATGCCTTTGCCAGTAAAGCAGAAGTGGGGAATACACTATATCATACAACCCCTTTTTGTTCAACAATTAGGGGTGTTTTCTCCCAATACCATCAGCACGGAACAATTGACCGAATTTATTGAATCTGTGCCTTCGAGGTATAAATTTATGAATATCAACCTAAACACTTATAACAAATTTGAATCAAATTCAACCGGCACATTCACTTATAAAAGAAAAACATATGAACTCGATCTGATTTCTCCTTATGAAAGTTTATGGGCCAATTATTCCACCAATGCCAAACGAAATTTAAAGAAATCCGAAAAGAATAAAGTCTTTGTTACCAGAAATACAGAACCTCAAAGCATCATTGATTTATTCCGTCAAAACAAGGGAAAAGATTTCAAAATGCTCAACACCCAAGCATACGAAACCTTCAGGCATCTTGTTTATTCAAGCGTACACCGTGGAAATGCAGTTGCATATGCTGCTTTTAGTTCAAGCAATACCTTATGTGCAGGGGTTATATTTTTTCATAGTCACAAAAAATCTGTAATGATTTTTTCCGGCAGTAATCAGGAAGCAAAGCAAAACGGCGCAATGACCGCTATCATTGATCAGTATATTAAAGATTATGCTGGTCAAAACATCACCCTTGATTTTGAGGGTTCAAATAATGAATCACTGGCCAGGTTTTACCGTAGTTTTGGTTCAAAAGAATGTGTATATTTACAACTCAGAACAAACAAGTTTCCTGTTATTTTAAAATCAGTGGTGAATTTTTACAGTTCGTACAAAGCAAAAAAAGCACAATAACCGAATCAAAAAAGCAACATGGTACATATCTTTGAAAAGCAAGACTCGTTGGTTAGTCAATATATATCAGAAGTTCGCGACGTTGAAATTCAAAAAGACAGCATGCGGTTCAGGAGAAACATGGAACGTCTGGGACAAATATTCGCCTACGAGATAAGTAAAAAATTAAATTGGAAAGAGACAATGGTAACCACTTCACTGGGTGAAGCCCATTGCAAAGTGATGAAAGAACAACCTGTTATTGCCACTATCTTAAGAGCAGGTCTGCCAATGCACCAAGGGATGCTTGGTTATTTTGATTCGGCAGAAAATGCCTTTATTTCGGCTTACAGAAAACATCATAAAAACGGTAAATTCACCATTCAGATCGAGTACACTTCCTGCCCCGAATTAGATGATAAAGTACTGATTTTAAACGACCCTATGCTTGCCACCGGCGCCTCTATGGTGCTCACCTACAAAGAATTGCTCGAACACGGCAAGCCCTCTCATACACACATCGTGTCGATATTGGCAAGTGTGCAGGGAGTTGAATATGTAAAAAAGAATCTGCCCGCGGGTAGTTTTACTTTATGGGTAGGTGCTGTAGACGATGAACTAACGGCCAAGGCATACATTGTTCCGGGTCTGGGTGATGCCGGCGACCTGGCGTATGGTAATAAACTTTAATTCCTTCAGGTAAATGAAACAAAATCAAATTGTTGCTGCTGAAAATTTCAAGATTTCGCTTCTATCCATACGTAGTCATATGCTCAGAACATTTCTTACAGTTCTGATCATTGCTTTTGGAATCATGGCCATTGTAGGAATACTCACTTCCATAGATTCCATAAAAGCATCTATTACCAGTAGTTTTTCACGATTAGGTGCCAACAGTTTTTCTATTCGCAACCGCGAGGCACGTGTGATGGGTGGCGGCAGAAGGGAGGTTTTCAGAAATATTAGTTTTACAGAAGCTTCAGCATTTAAAGAGGAGTTCAACTTTCCGGCACAGGTATCGGTTTCTTTCAGGGCTACAGGTACTGCAGTTCTCAGGTACAAATCAGAAGAAACAAACCCTAATGTAAGTGTAACAGGATCTGATGAAAATTACCTGATCACTTCGGGTTCTGAGCTGGGTAAAGGGAGAAATTTTTCTGTAAACGAGATACAATCTGCAGCAAATGTTACGATTATAGGTTCTCAATTATCGGAAAACTTATTTAACGATCAGGAAGATCCATTGGGGAAATACATAACGATTGGCAAAAACCGTTATCAGGTAATTGGTGTTTTGGAGCAACAAGGATCTGGTTTTGGATTTAGTAGCGACCGCAATTGTATTATTCCCATTCAAACTGCCAGGCAGCATTATTCGCAGCCCAATATGAATTTCACGATCAATGTAAGCACCAATAATATTGCCGACCTGGAAACTGCCATAAGTGAATCCACAGGTTTGTTCCGAATTATAAGAGGAGTGGGTACAGCAGAGAAAAATAATTTCGATATTATTAAAAGTGATAATATTGCACAAATGCTCATCGAAAACCTAAGCAGAGTAACCATGGCAGCCACGATTATTGGGATCATAACACTGCTGGGGGCAGCTATCGGATTAATGAACATCATGCTTGTATCTGTAACAGAAAGGACCAGGGAAATTGGAATCAGGAAAGCACTGGGTGCTACCCGAAAAACCATTAAGCAACAATTTCTTTCAGAAGCGGTTGTAATTTGCCAGATCGGTGGTTTGGCAGGCATTGTTTTCGGTATAGCAGCAGGAAATCTGATTTCATTTTTCATTGGAAATCCTTTTATTATACCATGGGTTTGGATCATCACAGGTATCGTCTTATGTCTGATCGTGGGATTGGTGGCTGGTTATTATCCAGCAGCAAAAGCAGCCAACCTCGACCCTATCGAATCATTGCGTTATGAATGATCATTGGGATCATGCAGGTTCAGAGAAGTTGCAAAGTATGTTTACAGGAACAAGAAAATTGGCAGGATCGTTTAATAAATACATTTGCGAAAATGAATCTTTCCCGGGTCTGGCAAAAAATTTTCTTTGTCGATAAAGGTTGATTATAAACTTTATTCCATCCAACAATCATTATGAGAATAAAGGATTTTTTATCTGTGCACGTACATTGTGATAAACTTTAAGGCAAGGAACTTTTTTTCAACCAGTGTTTCCATCCCCTTTCATTTTATTAACAATCTTATAATGAGACAGCAAAAGAAATGCGTTTATGATTATTTTTCGTAAATTTGCAGTCATTAATCTTCAACTCATTGAGTTAAATTCAATACGATTTGTTGATTCGGCACCACGGAATTTTTTTGGCAGGATATAAAGGATTGTAATTCCTGTGGTTTCCCCAAAAAGGATAAGATTTAAAACACATTTAAAATATAATGGAAAAAATAAAAGTACTTGTTGTTGATGACCATGATCTGATCGTTTTGGCAGCACGTCAGATCTTCTCGAAAATACCTGACATAAAACTCATTGGGGTTGCAAGTGATGGAGAAGAAGCATATGAAAAGGTGAAAACAAGCAAACCAGACGTAGTAATACTTGATATCATTTTACCAGGCATTGATGGCATCCAGCTCACCAAAAAGATAACTACTGAGTTTCCGAATATCAAAGTAGTTTTACACTCTTCAAGCGTTAGTGAAAATGTGATTGTAACAGGTTTTGAGGCAGGGGCAATGGCATATGTTCCCAAAAACTTTAAACCAGGGCAACTCATAGAAGCCATCCATACAGTCGTACAGGGCGATCATTACAGCAAGGGGTTTGTATCAGAGATTTTGATTGAAAACTTCCTGAAAAGTAAAAACAAAAAAGACGGACAAAACAGCCGCCTTACAGACAGGGAAATAGAGATTTTGCAAGCCATCACCAAAGGATTTACGAACCAGCAAATGGCCGATAAGCTTCATATAAGTGTAAGAACGGTTGAAGCCCACAAATCAAACATCATGAAAAAACTCAAAAAGAACAGTACCGCAGAACTGGTTGTATATGCCATAAAGCACAAGTTCGTTAAAATATGATTTAAGGTGCAGATCTTTCCAGTTCTTCCAATTCAAGATGCAATTTCTCCCACTTGCCTTCTTTGATCTCCATTTCCCTTTTCAGTGCTGAATAATCATTTAGTATTTTATTGTACCGGGTTTTGTCTTCTATTTGCAATGGATCGGCCAAAAACGTTTCAAGTTCAGATATTTTTTCTTCCAGTTTACTTATATCCTCTTCAATCCGGCCAATATTGTTATCGATCTTTCTTTTTCTTTTCTCCAACTCTTTTTTCTTTTCCCACTGCACTTTATGATCTGATCCCCCACTATTTTTTGCCGCTTGTGATTTTTGCTTTATCTGATTCAGATCTGCCAGATTGCTCAGATTGCGGGTGTGAATAAAGTCGTAAATATCACCGAGGTATTCTTTTATTTTCATATTCCTGAATTCGAAGATCCGGGTTGTAAGGGATTGCAGAAAATCACGGTCGTGACTTACAATAATAACCGTACCATCAAACTGCAGCAATGCACTTTTAAGAATATCTTTCGACCTCATATCCAGATGATTGGTAGGTTCATCAAGTACCAGGACATTCACAGGAGAAAGCAACAGCCGGGCGATGGCCAATCTTGACTTTTCACCTCCAGAAAGTACTTTTACTTTTTTATCCACCTCATCGCCCTGAAAGAGAAAGCCACCCAGAATATTCCGTATGCGTGTTCTTACATCACCAATGGCAATATCGTCAAGCGTCTGGAAAACGGTTTTCTCGCCATCGAGAAATTCTGCCTGATTCTGGGCATAATATCCGATAACAACATTATGCCCTTTTTTAAGATTGCCTTCATAATCAAGATCATCGATAATAATGCGTGAAAGGGTGGTTTTCCCTTCGCCATTTCTTCCGACAAAAGCAATACGCTCACCCCTGCTAACGAGAAAATTCAGGTTTTGCAGCACCTTCTTTTCACCATAACTTTTAGAAACACTTTCTGCTTCCAATACCACTTTACCCGAAGGTGGTGCCTGATTGAAACGAAAATGAATGCCTGCCATATCAGGTTCATCCACCTCGATGCGGTCCATTTTTTCTAACATTTTTATTCTCGACTGTACCTGCTTTGCTTTTGTAGCCTTTGCCCTGAAGCGGGTAATAAAACGTTCTATTTGTTCTATTTCACGCTGTTGATTGGCAAAAACTGAAGATTCCTGCTCCAGTCTTTCCTGTCGCAAGATTTCATAATCAGAAAAAGCGGCTTTGTAATCATAAATTTTACCATTGGAAACTTCGATGGTTCTTTTGGTTACATTATCGAGAAAGGCCCTGTCGTGCGAAATCAAAATAAGTGCGCCGGAGTAATCAGCCAAAAAACCTTCCATCCATTGAATAGACTCAATATCAAGGTGATTGGTAGGTTCATCAAGCAAGAGCAGATCGGGGTTTTGGAGAAGAATTTTGGCCAATTCCACCCTCATCTGCCATCCTCCACTGTATTCCGACATAGGTTTGGAAAAATCTTTTCTTTCAAAGCCTAGCCCAAGTAATACTTTTTCTGCTTTTGCCTGCCTTGTATCTCCACCAATAAGGTCGTATCTTTCATTGGCGAATGCGAGATCATCAATAAGTTTCTGATATTCTGCTGATTCAAAATCTTCTCGCTGAGAAATCTGTTGCGTGTAATGGCTAATTTTGGTTTCCAAAGCGTTGGCTTCAGCAAAAGCAGTAAAAGTTTCTTCCAGCAAAGGTTTTGTGCTTCTCAGTTTCATTTCCTGTGGTAAATAACCGATGGTAAAACCGGATGGTTTGACGATCTGCCCCGATTCGGGTGCAAATTGCCCGGATATAATACGGAGCATGGTTGTTTTGCCGGCACCATTTTTCCCCACCAATCCAATACGATCGCGCTTATTGACGATGTAAGAAATATTCTCAAAAAGAAATTCACCGTTAAACTGAACGGAAATATTATTTACTGATAGCATACAAATTGC
>CAYMLS010000224.1:0-4292 GCA_964390665.1 uncultured Bacteroidales bacterium
TTGAATACCAATCCTATTTCCTGTCTGGAAAAAAGGGGATATCCATCCATAGCACCCAGGGGCATTGCATAGCTGTATTTGATGCCTACACTCCATTTGCGCGGCATAAAAACGGCTCCGAATTC
Source organism: uncultured Bacteroidales bacterium (assembly GCA_964390665.1). Taxonomy (GTDB): domain Bacteria; phylum Bacteroidota; class Bacteroidia; order Bacteroidales; family UBA7960; genus SKVR01. Next base: position 126 of record CAYMLS010000224.1, read on the forward strand.
TGCAACAAAGTCGCTTACTGACAGTTCTTCATTTTCAAAAAGTTCTGAATACAATAGATTTCCCTCATATCCGGCAAAAGCGAACAGATCGATGGGGCCAATGCCTAGTTTTGGTCCTGTGGAGATGCCCCAGATCATCATTGTGATGGAGCTGGTATCGAAAAAATCCTGCAACTGCTGATCAAAGATAAGTCCGCCCAATCCTATGTTCATATTCATTGCCCAGAACCTTCCGGTGAAAAAGGTAGAGAATGATCCGGCAAGGTTGGAGGAGAAGTTTTGATTGAAGGCGGTGGTGTTTAGATTGAGTACAGAATAAGTAAGGGCATATCCTGTATAGCTGTCGGGTGTTTTCCATTGAGTTCTTCTGTTTTCTTTTTGCTGTTGTGCTGCCTGCTCTGCTTCAACCAGGCGGCGCAATTTTGCTTCCTCTTCTTCTTTTTGTTTTCTTTCTTCTGCCCTTTTCCGGGCTGCTATTCTTTCCTGTTCCATTTGGTAAGCCAGTAGTTGCTCATCGCCAAAATCAGCATCAATTTGTGTTTCCTGATTCTCGTTGATGGTCAGGTTGCCTTTCAGGTCGGCATATCCATCGAGTGTACCCGTATAAGTGTAGCGCCCGACAGGGATCTCCCTGATCTGGTTGAGTCCCTTCCACTGGTTTACTGTTTCACCGCTGCTGTTTACAAGGGTAAAATTTGCATCAACCTTATTGGTGAGAAATCTGAGACTGCCTGTTTTTTGCTCCAAATTTAGCAGAAGTGTTGTTTCCTGGCTCTCTTCAATGGTGATGCGTTCCTCCCTGGTGTAATAGCCGTCGCTTTCGGCTATGATGCGGTAAATGCCGGGTGCCAGGGTCACTTTTTGTTGTCCGCTATAGTCCCGTTGATTGATCGTGATTTTGGCATTGGAGGGTTTTACATTCAGTACAAGCGTGCCGGCATACCGGTCGAGGTTGAAGGCAAATTCGTTGGTTTGATTTTCCATCACGGTTATATCACTTTCCACGTCTTTGTATTCCGACAGGGTAATTCTCAGTGAATAGGTGCCAGGAAAAAGAAATTCCTGCATGGGTGTTGTGCCACTTTTCAGTACGTTGTTGATGTATACCTGTGCACCTTCCGGGCTGGTTCTGATGGTAACCACCTCTTCGATCATCCCTTCGAGATTATATCTGAACAGTGTACTTGATTCATTCACCTCTATTGTTTCTTCAATGGTTTTATATCCCGCTTTGGTAATGCGTATGTTGTGGGTACCTTTGGCAAGTCTGACCGATTCATTGAGTTGAAAACTTTCATCATCTATTTCCAGCAACGCATCGGGATGGTCGTCCACGATAAAGTTTACCGGCATTATATCAGAGGCATTTACACCAATAGATGCTACCACCATATTGTAAACCACGTAAGATTTTGCCGGTTCGGGCATGGGTACATCAAGGGGCAAATATCCGGGTGCCATCAGGCGTATGCGGCGTTCGCGCGGAGCTATGTAAACCCAGTATCCTTCCTCTTTTTTTTCTACTTCCACAATGCCTATATTGGAATCAAATTTCATGTCCGAAATATTGGTCACCACTTTTACAAGTGCACAAACATCATCATTCACGGTTCGTTTTTCATAGCGCCGTGCCGCCAGGTCGGTTGGTTCTGCGGCAAACTCTCTTACATCAAACTCCTGAGCCACTGCGGGCAGCAAACCCGCCATGAGGATCAATACGATGAGCGCAGTAAATTTTTGCATGATTCCTGTGTTTTTGTATGATTGCTTATCAGTATCTTCGCTGTGTGCGATCGGGTTGTTGTTTATGAAAGGGGCATTAATTGACAGACCGGAACGAAGAATCTGAGGATATAAACTTACATTTTCTTCCACAAAAATATTGTTTTTTTCTTTTTCACAGATTTTAATTTTTATTTTCTTTGTGTTTTTTTGAAATTAATCTTTTTGTTTGCCTGTTTTGATGAATTAAAACATAGATTCATAGGTTAATATTTGAAAATCTGGTGTCTTTAAATCTGATTCTCTTCAACTTATGTTTTTGATGTTTTATAAGATCAGATTTTTCAGCACATTCAAATTTTTATTCACAACCATATTTGCTGACATGTTATGAACCGCCGATATTGCCTGTTTCTTTTTAAGATATATCATCCCGGCCCCCTCGCAGACATGGCATGGCGTAAATTCATGTATGACAAAGTTTTGGCGGAGCAACCTGCGAAAAGAGATCATTGCTTATGGCAGGGAAACTGTCAGGTGTAAGGAGAGTTCAGCGCAGTAACCGGCGTTTTCTCAGCAAACACTCAATATGGGTTGATGAATGAATAAGCAGGGGCAAATAAAGTGGTTCGTATCGTTTTTTGTATTTTTTTCTTTGATTTATCTGCATCAAAGGGATAATCAACAAAGCACCATGAAAAATGGTTGTTTTAATCCATGAAAAACTTGTGTAATTCTTCGTTCAGTAGATACTCCTGGCACCTTTCGTCCTGAAAACATATTTTTAAAAATTGGTTTTCCAGCACAATGCTATCAACATCACCCATGTCTTCATCCCACTCATACTGAAACCCCATCCAGGTCTTTTGCAACCTTTCTCCTGCATCCATCAGGATGTAGGATGGTTCTCCCTGAAAGTGAGTTTCTTCTGATAGCAAAACAGCATAATCGGCACCCAATCCCGTGGTACCAAACTCCAATCCTTTTACGTAAGGTTCTCCTTCCGGATAATGATGCCAGTAGTTAATCCATGGATATTCCGCGGTTTTAAAAACAAATCCCAACAAAATATTTTTTTCCGGCGCATAAGCGGTTATCCAGCTTATTTCATCTTTTTTATTGAACAGGTGTGTGGTTACAAAACCATTTTCGGTATTTGCATTTTCAAGGTCAACAAATTCACCTGTTGACAATGTGGCATTGGGCCAGGTAAAATAATCCCTGTTCAGATTACCGGGTTTTGTGCGTTGGTCAAATCCTTTTCCGGCATTGGTGTTGATGCGGGTGTTTTCAGTAAGGAAGGGGGGGGCAATGGTTGCATGTTGTACAAAGTTCGATAGCCGGGCAATGGGTTGCTCATTGATAAATGTTTCTTTTACAACAAAAACATTGCTGTTTTCGGGAAACATGATTTCTCTTTGTGTATGCAGTTTTTCAATGGGTGCTTCGCAATAGAGTTTTAGTAAATGATTGCCTTTGTCTGTAAAAGTATCATGAACGACTTCCCATTTTTCGGTGTTCACCTCTCCGTTGTGGGGTATGCCTGCTTCTATTTCGCCCGTTGAGGGAGCTCCCCATCGGCCGGTGCATAAAAAATGTCCTCTGAACACATGTGGTTGATTGTTTTCCGGCATCTGCCCGGGTTCCAACTTCCATCCAAAAGGATTCAATGGATTGTTTTTTAGTTCAAACCGTGTGTACATGCCACCCCTTGCTGTTATTTCAAGCAGTATCTGATTGTTTTCCAGCAGATAAACAGAATCATTGGATGCAAACGGTTGTTCATTCTGGTTTTGTAGGGTATTGCCGCATCCCGCAATAAGGAGAGCAAAAAAAACTACGAAAAGATGTTTCATCTGTGTATAATTTTTATTAAATAGGTCAGATGGAGCTCGCTAACAGTCTGACTGCATGCTTTACCATGCTGCGCATTATAATCATGCGCGTGTGTGTCAAAATGTTTGTCATGTCCCGGATCATCACTGATCATTAGCACCACACACAATCGCGGTGCATTTCCTTCAGTTTTAGTATTTCAATGCCGGCATAAATGGCGGCACCTATCCCATGATCGCCACCGGGTTCGATGGGGATATTGTAGTAATATGGCAGATCCTGCTTAAAGTTAAATCCGGTAGAAACTTTATCGAGGTATCCATTGGCTTTTATGCATTCTTTTGATAATCCCTGCCAACCTGCTATGGCAACAGATGTATAGATATCGCTGATCCATTCTTTGTTGATCGCTTTGGCAAAACCATAGGTAAACATCGCTGTGGAAGATGATTCGTGCCAGGAGTCAGTTTTATCAACGAGTTGCCGCCACATGCCGTTCGCTGCCTGGTATCGGGCCAATCCTGTAAGATGTTGCTTAAGGGCAGTGATCAGTTTTTCTCTCATGGGATGTTCCTCTGGCAAAACTTCCAGCAACTGGCATTGTGCCAT
>CAYMLS010000224.1:4302-8877 GCA_964390665.1 uncultured Bacteroidales bacterium
ATCCGTTTGCTCTTCCCCAGTGTGCCACACCAGGCACCTCTTCCTGCACGATGCGGTAATGATAATACAATCCTGCCTCTTCTCTGAATAAATGTTTTTTGAAATTAAATACCTGATCAACAGCATCCTGCAGGTATTTTTCTTCGCCGGTGTATTTCCATGCCCTGATGAGAAAGGGTACACTCATATAAAGATCATCACCCCATAACGATGTGAACCCAAAACGGTTGCGGCAAAAAGTACCATCCTGCAATCTGTCCTGTATATGCATGATGTAATGCATTACTTTGTTCAGGTAATCTTCATAATCATTCTCCGGATCGTCCTTTATTATATCCATTAGTCCGGCAGCCATGGCCCCAAAGTCGTCGAGTCGGTCAAGGCGGAAAAACTGATGTCCTGAAGGAGTACCTTCTCCTTCTTTAAACTGACGTTCCAGAAAATCCAGATTTTTAAAGAAAAAGCGGTAATTATCGCGCACGTATTTTTTACAGATGTTTTCACCCAGAACTTCATCAAGTTCACAGAATGCCATATGGATGACACCATTCCAGTATTTCCAGTCATTGAAAAGACTTTTCATCTTTACGTTGGGTGAAAGCAGGATATAAAGCGAATCGTCATAACTTTCTCCTGTTTTTTCATCGATAAACTGGTAAGATGTATTCTGCATGATATATCCCGCCATGCGTTTCAGTATTTTCACTGTATGCTCTTTGGCGGGTTTGTATCCTATTGTTTCCGGCACATTTACAAAAGGAAGATCGGAACGGGTTTCCATGATTATTTGGAGTTGGTTTTGTGAAAAAGAACTTGGGGTTTCTTGCTGATACTATTTCAGGTCTGTGGTTTTTACCGGATCCACCTCACTGTCGGTGCCGGCCATTCCCCAGATGAAGCAGTAGTTATGCGTACCGGCGGCAGCATGGAGCGACCAATCGGGAGACAATACACAATGCTCATTATGCAACCAAATATGTCGTGTTTCCTGGGGTTCGCCCATGAAATGACAAACGGCCTGATCTTCGGGTATCTCAAAATAAAAATAGGCTTCCATACGCATCTTGTGCAGATGGCAGGGCATGGTGTTCCAGAGGTTTCCTTCATGCACTTCCGTAACTCCCATCATCAACTGACAGGTGGGTACGATCCAGGGTACAATGTACTGGTTTAAAACCCTTATGTTTCCGTTTGCCTGACTTCCCATTTTATTGGGTGTGGCCTCGGCACGTTTTACCAGTTTGGACGGGTATTCTTTGTGTGCCAGTGCACTGTTGATATAAAATTTTGCCGGTTTACCGGTTTCCTTGCTTTCAAAGAAAATATCTTTTACACCCTTGCCAATGTACAGGGCATCTTTGTATTCCATCTCAAACTTTTCTCCATCAGCCGTTACCGTTCCTTTACCACCGACGTTGATGATGCCTGTTTCTCTTTCTTTGTTGAAAAACGCTGTTTTCATGTATTCAGAGGGTATCAGTTGCACTTTGTCGTTTACCGGCATGATGCCTGCGATCACCATCCGGTCGAAATGGGTGTAAACCAGTTTCTGCTTATCGGCAAAAAAGAGGTTTTCAATGAGGAATCTTTCTCTTAGTTTTTGGGTATTATAGGTAACATAATCTTCGGGTGTGGGGCAAAACCGAACTTCGTTTAAATCTGACATATTGTATGGTTTTTTGAGGTTTGAAAAATAAAGAAAAAACCTTCGGAGTAAATTCTCCGGGTGTTTTTAAACGTTTCAAAATTACAAAAAACCAACTGAGCGTTCTAATGATGATGGGTTTAAAATGTCCCATTTAGCATGGGCTTTTGTCTCATTTCCTGAGAAACCACATGATTGTCTTTTTCTGTGAAAGCATCATAAACGGCCTGATGAACTTTTTGCCGTATTTTCTCTGTTGCAATAAGGTTGTTGTCGGCAGTGGGATATACCCTGTTGGAAAGAAAAACAAAGACGATTTCATTTTCAGGGTCAACCCACATGGCGCTGCCTGTAAACCCTAAATGTCCGAAAGAAGCAGGATGGATGTCTGCTGCATGCACACCGTTTGGGCTTGGACGGTCGAAGCCCAATCCACGGTAATTCTCCTCCTGTTTCCGGGTAAATTGCCTTACGGTAGCAGTATCCAGATATTGTTTTCCGCCGTAATGACCACCGTTGAGCAACATTTGACCCAATATGCCCAGATCTGCCGCTGTGGAAAAAAGACCTGCATTTCCGGAAACACCGCCCATAAGCGCTGCAGAAGGATCGTGAACTGTACCCTGAAGGAGTTGACCGCGCCAGGTCTCGTCATTTTCGGTAGGTGCGATCTCTTCTTTTTCAAAATAGTTCAAAGGGTTGTAGGTAGTGCGATGCATACCCAGAGATCTGTAAAACTCTTTTTTAAGATATTCTTCAAATCCTTCGTTTACCATGCTGTCAATAACCATTTGCATCATGATCATGTTTGTGCATGAATACTGATAAACGGTATCATTCCAAACTTTCATTTTTTTGATCTCGTTAAACAGCGAGTCCCTGAATTGCTCCTTTAAAAACATGTTCTCAGCCACCTTTAATACTGCTTCACCATCTACTTTTTGTTCTGAGAAAAAATGTTCAAAGGCTTGTTCTCTGTCAAAAGAAAAGATATTTTTTAATGAATCATCATCGTTTTCAACCAATTTCTTCTGTGAAATATTTCCGGGAGCATCCGCTCCTGTATTTTGTTCCGGATAATTTTTGCCCTGATCTGCGAAAAGATCCTTGTTTTCATCCTGAAGAATTTGACTATATGTTTGTTCGTAAAGGTAATAAGGCAGGATAGGCAATGAAGGATTGATTCCTGATTGGTGAACCATTAATTTTCTTAAGGGAACATTGAATATGCTTTTCCCTGAAAATGTTTCTGTGGGTTTTCTTTTTGGATTCAGACTATCAGAAACCAACATATTATTGAGGTAGTCAGGTTTTTCTATTGCTTCTATCCGCAGGTCTGTTAATGATGACGATAACGAATCAGTTGTGGTCTCTGGAAAAGCATCATTGTATCCAACAGCAAGGGTGTCTTTAAAAAAATGTTTGAGTGGCAAATCGAGGTCGATCTTTTTCTGTTCTGTCAATTTCATGGTAGCCAGTGTGGTGGCGGCAATTTTTGTGATGGAGGCAATGTCGTAAAGATCAGTTGACTTCGTTTTCCTTTGCCCTGTATAATCATGATAACCAAATGATTCATCAAACACGATCATTCCTTTATGCGCAACAAAAACCTGACCTCCCGGGAATGCTCCTTTTGCAATGGCATCCTGCATAATGCTGTCGATGGTGGAATACAATCTTTGATTTCTTTGGGAATCCTGGGGCAATTTATGTCCGAGGCGTGTTTTGGCTGTTTCGATTCCGTTTTTGAAAAGTACAGTATCGATCAGATAAGCAGGTATTTTGCCAGTACCCCGAATTCCACCAAAGAGCATCTGCCCGAGCATGGTAAGTTGCTTTTCTGATTGAGAAGTAACATAGATCACACTTTGCGCCATGGCCTGATTACTCAAATTTGAAGGTTTTCCGAACTGAATAAAAACGGTTTGTTTATTTTCATGAAGAAAATCGGTGATGTTTTCAGGTATAGCATTAAAGGCATTTGCATCAAACAAAATAACAGATATTTGATTTTCTTCTGTAATTCTTAGCGGGCGGTGAAAACCAATGTCGAGTTTCTGAAAGGTGATGTTTGTATTGTAGTTGCCGATGCTTTGGCGAAGGGGTTGGGTATCAAAACGGGTTAAATCAAAAATGTGAATATGTTTTTCAATATTCTGTATGGGTAAAAGGTCATCATCATTTTTCAATACAATCATATTTTTTTCCCACTTTTGATATTCCTGCTCCTCAGGATTCTCATCATTCCTTTTGGTGGCTGCAGAATCCCATATCTCTGAAAGAAAAGTTTCTCTTGCTTCCAGCAACCAAAATTGCTTTTTATCTGGTTTGGGAGCAGCATGCGACAGACCGGAGGTGGCATTTGATGGTTTGTTTAAAAATGCCTGGGAAGTATTGTACACGTTTACAAGAGAGCAATTTGCAATGAAAGCATGATCGTTCTGGCGCCAAAAAAACGTAGAAAGAATGATGGATGTAAGGAAAAGGAACAAAACCTTATGCTGGTGGTTTCGCCAAACGCTGGTGGAGGTATTTTTGATGTTCATTGTATAAAAGTGTTATTTTGTTGTCGGATATTGCAAAGTTAACGAAATAAATTGAAATGCAATGACAAAATGATTAAAAAATTCTTTTAATTAGATTAAGTCGTCGTTTAATCTTTGTTTTTGTTCTGTTTTTGGGAGTTTTCAACAATATATTTTGTGTCCACTCTAAAAAAATGTATTGTCCACCAATTACACGAATTGACAGTAATTATAAGGCCTGATATATTCAGATAAATAAAAACATGGTAATTGCACGAATTTCTCCGAAAACTTGTTTTCGGCGTGGACACTATTTTACCCACGCAAACCAGGTTAATCCCGGAAAATAATTTTGTACTAAGAATGATCTGGTTATTTTTGCAAAAGTTTTGTGGAAAAAAAAAA
>CAYMLS010000225.1:0-8866 GCA_964390665.1 uncultured Bacteroidales bacterium
GCGTCATGTTTCTGGGTTGAAAAACAACCGTATTGTGGTCGTAATATTTCCAGTCGGTGGTTGTAAGGCGGTTTTCTTTTTTCAGGTTTTCGTAGACCCTGGTTCCAGGATAAGGTGTAAGTACATTGAAAGATGCCGTGCTGGTTTTATTCTTTTTCAGAAACGCCACGGTATCGTCAAAGGTTTGTTTGGTGTCGTTGTCAAAACCAAAAACCATGGATGCATGGATAAGGATTCCCATCTTTTTGATTTTTTTGAGCGAACTTTCCAGATGGGCGATCTCCTTGATCCCTTTTCGCATGGTCTTCAACTGCTCTACCGATACACTTTCAATACCCACAAAAAGCGATTTGCAACCACTTTCGGCAGCCAACTGCAACAATTCATCATCTTCCACAAGCAACGACACAGATGCCTGCCCTCCCCATTTTATTTTAAGGGGTTTGATGGCTTTGAACAATTCTTTTGCATATTTTTTATGACCGATGATATTGTCATCCAGAAATAAAAAGTTTTTAGCTCCCGAATCTTTGATATCACGAACCACATTTTCGATGGGGATGTGCCTGATCTTCTTACCGAAAAGGTCGGTTACACAACAAAAATCGCAGTCGTAGGGACATCCCCTTGTGGTCATGATGGGAATAATATGGAATTTACTTTTGTTTACGACCGTGCTGAAATCTTTGGGCACGTAATTCTGAAGATCAGGGTTGGGGTTATGATATTTTCTTTGCAGCTTATTGTGCTGAAAATCATCGAGGAGCGTTTTCCATACTCCTTCCGCTTCGCCAACAACAACACAATCGGCATGTTGCATGGCTTCATCCGGCAGAATGGATGCATGCACGCCACCCAGTACCACAGTTTTACCTCTTTGCCTGAATGCCGCACATAGTTCATATGCCCGGGGAGCATTGGCTGTCATACAGCTAATGCCCACCAGATCGCACGCCTGGTTTGGATCAACATACCCTGCTTCTTCTTCAATAATAGTAACCTCATGATCAGGGGGGGTTAATCCTTCAAGGATGTACAAGGCAAGTTGCGGCATCATGAGCCATTTATTGGTTCGTTTTTCAGCATCAACGGCAGGTGAAATAAGAAGTACTTTCATATTCTGATATATTGTAGTGATTTTATCCTGAAAGAGAGATGTGGTGGTAAAACCTCAGATTACCGTAGGTTTTATCTCTTTTTGCTTATTAAATTAACTACAAAAGTAAAAAGAAAATGGGTTGCAAGATAACATTATTCCCGTAAAAGTTTACATAAATCTCAGATTTGCCCGACAGATGCAAAAGACCTGCAACAACTAATATAATGATGATGGTTAAGAGTGGCATAAGTTTTTTTAAGTAAATAGATGCAAGTTTTCTTAATAATACAAAGCTAAGTGTTGCTCAAATCGTAACTTTTACACTTTTCATTGAAAAAGTTACATGATTCACTCATTTTCCCGTCGCAGAGAAATTCCTTTGAATATTCATCATTTTTTTCGGGGAAGGTGGGTGGGTGAATTTATGTGATCTGTGGACACTATACTTTTAGAGGGGACTTATCGTTGCAGTTGCCAACTAGCAAAATACGAAAACCCGCAGGCACAGGATTCTTATTAGCAACCACACTCCCCCCCTGGAACGTGAGAGGCCCTCTCCGTCAGTTAATCCTGGCGGGGTGGTCTACTCGATTGTGTGTATGTGTCTTTTTTGGATTTCTTCTTAATCTCAGGTTTTCTTTTATCTATAAATTCACTAAACTCTTTTTCCTGTTTGTCAGTCAGGGGTTTACTTTGAATCACTAAATCAACTCCTTCTGGTTCTCTTATAAATCCCATATTATTTAGGTTTAAAATATTTTTCTACTAATCTTTTTGCCGCAATCGTATCTATAACCGTCAGGTGTCCACCAAAATGATATGCTCCAAGAGTTTTTACATAATGGTCAATTAGTTTTGTTTTTGACTCAAAAAATGCAAATCCTTCTCCGCCTCTCTGAAACGAAAGTTTACATGCATATGCAACTAAGTTTCCTGGAACTCCTTCATAAAGTTTATTTTTCCAGGATTAAATGGTGCACTCTCTAGTAGAAACATATAAACATGGTCAGTCCGAACAGTATAACTAATCAATCCTTGAAGATATCAGGATTATCAAGTATTGTCAGTTTATATACCTCTCTATCGGGTTGGTTAAACTCGTGTCTCCAATTGAACAACCATCCTCTCGATTTTGTAATTGTTTTTAAATCCGACTTTGTGAACAGGGAAACTTCTGTTTGAAAACTGTCTCCACTAATCGTGTTTAGGATCGAGTCAGTCAGTTTATCAATCTCGAAATCAATCTTGTATATATCCTGTTTTGTCATATACAAATATACAAAAAATCAATGGATTTTCGGCATGTTGAACGGGCTTGTTGGCATTTCACACAACGGTGGGCGGTATACACTGTGCGGCATTACTCCACACATTTTTTAGCTCCACCACACCGCTAATTTAATGATGTTCAGATTAATTACCAAATTTACCGCCGCATTGTGTATAACGCCTGTTGTATTTTAGTAGCCGCCCTTCCCCCAATGTTCTTTAAAAGCACTTTGTCCTTCTTTTTGTCAGCGAGGGAGAGGTTTTTATTTGATTTTCTTCTTTCATTTTCTTGTTAGCACTCACCCTTGCGTTGGCCTTTTGCTCTTTGCCAACGCAAGAACGAGGATGGCAATGTGCAAAATGGAATTGGCATTAGATGTAATATTTAAATTGTCTCATTTCAGATTCCCAGTTTTTTGTAGCTGTCAAAATATTTCCGATTAGATCCGAGAACCTCAGAGTAACGGGCAAACCATCTCCATAAACACAGGCATTGTAATTCAACTTGGTTAGAGCTAGAACATCCTGCATTACCGTTTCAATATGTGCAGAACCTCTATTTACTTCAATGTATAGGGGATTTGCCGTTTCAAGGTGATTCGTTGACCCCAGTCGAGGAATAAATCCCCTTGTAAATAGATAGCCAGACTCATCATTGATAACCCAACCTAAACCTCTCATTACTCCGTAATTATTCTTCTGTTTAAAGGTCTCCTTAAAAAGTTTCAGCCTTCTACGACTGTCAGATCTGGTGTCTTTTATAAGGATTCCGTTTAATTGAGTGTCTGCATTGTGGCTTTCTATTGCATTCATAAACCCCTTCCATTCTTCATCTTCAAATTGAACCCGTCCGTGAATAAAGAGCTCTTTTGGATAATTACCTTGTGATTCAAAAAAGTCTTCCAATGCCATATTGAGTAGTTTTTCGGCACTTTCTTCATCCAAGTGATACCCAATGCTGTCCTCACTTTTGAACAAACCAATATTGCCTCTAAAAATTGACCCATCACCATCTTCTAAAAACATTTGAGCAGCACTAGATACAGAACGTTTATTTGATTTGTCTGGAACTTTCTTAAATATCAGACCCAAATAGCAAACATCTTTTCTCACATCATTTAGAATCCAAGGTTTATTCCCAAGTTTGTAATAAACTGCTACAGATTGCGTCCAAGCTAAGTGCGCTTTCATATCGTCTCCAAGTTCCTTTAAAAGTAGCTTGTCCTTAAATTCTAAAGTTGGCTCCACAATAACCTGAATAGGGCTTTGAATTTTGTTTTTTAGTAACTCAGCCTTTATTAAATTATGAAAGTCTGTTGAGTCGTCCTTTAACCTTTCAAGTTCAAGCAACTCTTCATCAAATTCTTTAAAAAGGCTTTCTTGACCCTGTTTAAGAAGCTCTATTTGCTTCTTTTCCTTCGCTGTGATGTCCTTGCCTTTTGAGTTGTATCTGCACTCCATATATACAGATCTTGGCACAATTACGAACCACAAGTCAATTTGCTTGTCATCTTTTCCTCTTGATCCTATGATTTTATTAGCATAATAATCAACAAGTTTTCTAGTCCTTTCAGGCTTTCTGTCGATAGCAAGGATTTTTTCTACATCTGAACTGTCAAGGAGTTTTTTGAGAACTGGTTCTTCATTCCATTCAATTCCAAAAGTTGCTTCAAACCCTATATAACTTGGCCTTTGAACTTCATTGTCATACTCTTTACCATACATTACCTTTTTTGAAAAAATTGGAGATTGAAGCCGCTTTACAAAGTCCTTGTACTTAACTAAACCTTCTGATGTAGCAACTACACCTGCTTTTATGGAGTTTCGTTTAAATTGTTCATTAGCACCAAACAACATTAAACCGTCTCTTGGGTCTTCTGCTGTCTGACCATTTCCAAATGTTAGTTTGGGTTCATCAAAGTGTTTCAGGTTCATCATATCCTTTATTTGACTTAAACAGGCAGGTTCTTATGTCAATATCAAATTTTTCTCGACCTGAGTTTATTTTTAAAAACTGTTCATTTCTACCTTCATTCACGTAGTTCATAAACGCAAAAATTCTGTCATACCAATGTCTATTAAACCACTCCTTAGGGATAGATCTTCTATGCTTTCTATTGTCCTCCTTAAACCCATTTTCGTCTGAAATTAATAGGTGAGGATTAGCAACAAAATGAGGGAATGGGTTGAGTTGAAACTTGAAAGACAAGCTGTAGTTCCAAAAAATCCCGCCCTTTTTTCCTTTTAGAGTTCTCCATCCTTTACGATTTCCAATTTTAAATGGGTAACCCCCAGAATCTCTGGGTGGTTTTCTTGTGTAGTAAATTTTTTCTTTGCTTTTCTTCTTCCAACATTTAATGTTTTCATGCAGATAGAAAAACTCATCTAAGGCACTATTCATTAATTGAGTAAAGTGTTGCCTTGTTCCTATAATCGTTTCTCCTGAATCAAGAATGTAGATATCGTCAGAGAGAAAATCTTCTACTGGAATATCTACTCTAAACTCGGTTCGCAGGTTTATCCCAGAGTCATCAAAAAAACCCAAGATGTAGTCTTTATCTCTTTTTTGAGCAAAAGGGATTTCTTTTTGGGCTTTTTTTGTGTCTCCACTAAAACGGTAAATGGAGATAGTTTTTGGAAGGGTTGTTGAAAGCCAATTTGAGCCATAAAAATCTGGACGGTTTAGAGCTTGACCTTGGATATCGAGATACTTGTGCCATTTTTGCAAAAAATTTGGTTCTGCGTTGACCTTTTGGATACTATGCAGTTCGAGTTCCTCAAGCAGCTCTTTAAGTCCTTTCCCCCAATTGCTGCTAAAATCGATTGTATCAAGAGGGAGAATGCTTATCGGAAAATCATCATAGCTGCATCCATCAACTTTAAGCGGAAGAACATAGTTCTCTATCTTCTTTGATATTGACTTAGCCAAAGTAACCTCGAGAAAAACTCCTGTATTTCTGTCTTGTGCTTTGTTGATATATGCTTGAGAAATTAAAGGAATGAATCGGAATGAGTCATTCTTCATTTTCAGTTCAATCACATTCCAGAAAGCATCTCCCTTTTTTAGATTGTCTTTGTCTACCCAAACCTTATAGCCTAATTGACGGAGCTTGGAAGCAAGCCAAACAGCTAAATAATCATCTTCTGGTTGAGCATGACTAATAAATATGAGGTTTTTACTACCTGTCATTTTCCTATTGAAATCCTTATCTCGGTCCCATAAATTTATCTCCATTAAAATGGATCATGTGATCCGGGAAGCTCACTACCCAAACTTCCGTTTCCCAGGCAAGATCAGTAGTATGCTTTTTAAATTCTTTAAAATCCGGAAATGCTGTTACATAAATTTTACCTGCATTGCAGTTCTTCAACATCTTTTCCATTTCTACAATCCGTTTTGGAGAAACAGGACCATGTGAAGTAACCGCTTCAATCAGGAACAGCCACTTTTTCTTTTTGTCGTACAGCACTACGTCTGGTAGTTTGCTATGCTCGTCAATAGGAATCCCCAGCTTTTCCAATCCCTTTTTATCCATGTAAAGGTCTTTCTTAGTGGTATCACCGACATACAGCAAATCACTTCCGGGAGCAAACCGGGAGGCAAATTCTTTAATAATTGTTATCTGGACTTCATTGTGCTTGCCAGGAGAAAAGTTTAATTCTGTTCCGTCTTTCATCTTTACTGGTATTTTCCGCAATTCCCGTTTCTTGTGGTATTTATCTCGCAGTAAGCCAACATTTTCTTTGAAGTATTTAATCTCTTTATTCCAGTTTCTACTGTTAAAGGCTTTAATGACTTTTAATGCTTCCGGTGATACTCGGTAATGGTTGTCTTTGCTGTTTGTTGGCAACTCTGGGTTTTCCGGATTGTGGTTTACGATGCCCGCCTGAACAAATTGATGAAGCGTTTGCCTGCGAAATGTCTCTCGGGAGTTTTCAGCATATTGTTTATTGTAATGTTCGGCAATGAAGCGCATCACACCTTCGTACTTGGCATTTTCCTTATTTCCAACTACTGACATGCTTACGGCTTTAGCTTTGCTCCATTTGTCCTTTTCTTTTAGGTTGCACAAAGCAAGCAATGTCAATGCAGAACGATCATTTTGCTGCCTCTTTGGAAGACCCATTGCTTCCAATATCTGTTTTGCTTCTTCAATTTTTCTCATTTACTGTTGCTGGTTCAAAATATTCGTTTACAATGCGGTTTGTATTTTCTACTGAAAAATCATTTAACAGGATAATTGTGTCGCCAATTTCCTGAATGGTATCCAGTGGAGGCAATGATATATCCCTTAACTCTGTGGCACTTACATTAACATTGCCGTTAAAAATCCTGAAATACGTATCAAATAAGCTACTGTTAAGTAATGCACAAAGCCCAACAACTTCATTTCGTTCCAAATGTCCTTTTGGACGATAGATGTAATTTACCTTGTTTTCAACTCCGATAAAATCTGATTCAATGAAATTACAGAAATAAGGGGCAGCAATCAGTCTGTTTTTATCATCCTTGCTACTGAATCGTCTCAACAGGATATAGTTTTTGTTGGGAATGAGGAGCGGCATAGACTTCTCCTCAATGTTTATGTATTGCTCTTTTTTTGGTTTAACTATTGGCCATTCCAATATCATTTGTTTCACATTGTGCAACCAGAAAAGAGGAGCTAAATGCACCGTTCCATTCTCAAAATTCTCCTTTAGGTAATCCCTTGCCCGGAAAGCTACTACAGGACCGGTTGAAATCTTAATATTGTATTTGCCCAAATTACCTGTCCAGTTCCTGAAAATTCCCAACACTGCTTCATCATATTCGGTTGTTGGCAAATAGAGGATTTTCTCATTTGAATTCAGGTCTATGATGTATTTTTTTGGAAAAATTTTTATTAACGGGTTTTTTAAGTCCTTCAATCCACTTGACGAAGAAATGGTTGCCTGTGGTTCAGACTTGGACCTTTTGGTTCCTTTTATGATCACCGTTTCCTGCAAAACTTTATCCCTGCTAAAAGTGTCTTTTCGGGAAACAAAAAGATGTACCTTATCCAAATCAATGATTTTGAAGAAATATTCCCGGAAGATTTTGAAATATCCACCTGCCGCATAACTACGTGGCGTGATGAAAATGAGTTCACCATTTACCTTGAGCAATTTTGCCGACAATGCCATGAAGATGGCATAAATATTTGGGTGTCCATTCACTACGACTTTCGCAACTTTTGTTCTTCTGTCGTCAATAGATAGTTTAAAATAGGGAGGGTTTGAAATGACAATATCAAACGGCTCAACTGGCTTGGAAAACAAATCGCCTATTTCTTTGAAACATTCGGAATTATGAAGAATGAAGTCCTCTTTATGAAGTTTTGTTTTGATATTGATTCCCTTTTGGCTCCCCCATTTTTCTAAATAGTTGAGAGCTTGCTCTGAAATAGGAATGAGTTCAACATCAGTTTCATAAGCAACTAATTCAATAGTATTTAAATTTTTGTTGGAATTGGTAAGGTGTTCAATCAAAGTACATGATAGAACCGAAGAACCACATCCGGGGTCAAGAATGCGAATAGAATCACCGTCAAATTCAGAGTAGGAAGCCATTAATCCAGCGATTTCAACCGGAGTAAAAAATTGTCCGTTTTCCTTTTTATGCTGCTGACTAACCGAAGAAGCGTACACAGCACCTAACCGGTCAGCAAAATGACTTGGAAGTTCTTGCTCTATAGGTTGTATAAGGTTTCTATTATCCATTCTGATTTTTGCTCATGTATTTAATTTTTTTTTCAGCCACCTTTAATGCGTCTTTTGCAAAATCTTCATCCATTAAGTCATACAGCACGCGATCACTCAGGTAATTGATGAGCAGTTCTTTCTCATCCACATTGAAAATTTTGCCAATCTGAATAATCTGCTCTTTTGAAGCTTTCCGTTCACCTCTTTCTATCTTGCTTAGGATAGATTGGTCAATGTCCAGTTCAGCCGCAACTTTTCGTAGTGGTAATCCTTGGTCTTCCCTTAGCTTTCTTATTTGTTCTCCTATTGACATCATCTGTTTAGATTCAATTTATTTGGACATAATTTGCCCAAAGGTACTAATTTCTTTTCTATCTTCATAAATAATTCTCAGGAAAGTTATCAACATGTAAGTGCTGGAGGGGAAAAGCAAGCTCTTTTGCAAAGCTTTGGTTAGCGGGTCGACCTCGTGCGGCTTTGCAAATGTGCTTGCTGCGCGTTGGCAGAAAATCAAATAAAAATCTCTTGCGCATTGGACTTTTTTCAGTCCATCGAAATTTTTCAAAGAACCTCTATTGTTTCTGTCAGCATCATTTCTGTCAACGGAGTACATTACTGTCCTCATTTTTATTATCTTTTTTCAATCACCCGAATAGAAGCACTAACGTGTCTGGGCGGCTATTAAATACAACGCCCCCATATCACCATTGTATTTATCGTTATTATAGCGCAACGCTTTTCGGGGTGTAACTGTCTGATTGATGGAAGATATATCAA
>CAYMLS010000226.1:0-8766 GCA_964390665.1 uncultured Bacteroidales bacterium
CTCAAAACCTTCATAAAAAGCAACGTTCTTATTGCTATTATTAATCAATTGGTACTGAATCTCAGCTTGAGGATTTATAGCGCGTGCATCGCTGAAAGGAAGAACCCAGTTATCAATCTTTGAAAATTCATATTTATTGAACTGGCGATGTGTGTGTTGACTGTATGCGTTTATTGCTGTAAAAACAAATACAGTAATTAGTAATAAAGTAAAATTTCTCATAAATGCTTCTTTTCGTTATAGATATATAATTAAAACAGTATAAAATAAAATAAAGATACAAATATACGCATAATTTGTAAAATACAGATGGGTATAAACGTTAAAAACAGTTTTTAAGGTAAAGTTGAAAGAAAATCAATTAGGGTAATAATATCTTCTCTAACATCAAATTTAACTTTGTTTTCTCTAAGAAATAATTTGATGCTGGACTTATTTTCAGGGTATAATCTGATGAGATCTCTTCTTCTCTGAATAGTCTTAAAGTTTCCACCTATAATTACACCCAGTAACGGACCGGTGGTCAAATGAACCCTAACAGGATTTCCCGAAGTATTGGAAAGATGTAAGAAGTTTCCTCTTGTTGGAATACCCTCACCCTGTCCTGCAAGTATATTTATAGATTGGACAGATGCACTGGCCAATGCATCTCCATACCCACCCTGTTTAATTTCCTCTAGTACATATGTGGTCCGATATTTAATGTAATAAGTATTTGAAAAGCTCCCTAATCGCTCAAGATAACGGAACTGAGGGTGAAAAATAAATACCCGATCTTCAATGATCATGCTATCAATTTTAAGATCTTCTGACAACATTTTAGAGTTCCCAGATTCATCTTTTGCAACAAAAACATCAGTTGTAAGTTTATAATTCATCATATATTTACTATACTCATTTTCTACATAAATTACCGATTTTTTGAACTCGTCAAAAAGCCAAATGTATCTATCTTCTACATTTTCCTCCACTTTGATATTCTTTTCTGTAGTTCTAAAATTAGTTGTATGCGTTTGAGAATAAACTGCTGATTTAGCAAGTATTAAAAAAACAAATAGGTAATAATTTTTATTCATAAACGATTTTTTTACAAATTAAAAAATAACTTACTTCCAAAAAGGATATTTCATTTACATTCAATCACCAGAGACTTCAAAATTTTAAATTAAATAATAGGTATAAGCATTTTGGCATCTCTTTATTTGATAGTATTTATTTGAATATCTGGTTGTTATATAATTTGTTTTTATAAGGGTATTGAATAATACTACTTCTGTATTTCTCTGGTTGAACCTACAATGATACTGATCCAAATAACCTTTTAAGTGTTTTTTGCGGCAATGATAATGGATACCTCTGAAACAACCTTTAATGTTCATGATGTAGACATACACATCAGGGAATACTTTATCTGAAAAGGTTGGTGTTTGTTCAAGGTTAGGATAGTCTTTTTTTAATGGTTTATAACCTATCCTCTCATCAGTTTTAACAACAGCTTCTTTAGATATGTACTTTTCAAAAAATGGAATAACCGATTTTAATGAATAATCACCGAAAACTTGTGCATAAACGCTACCTATGCCCTTTTCAAATATCTTAAGAGCCACGATAACAATATTTTTGCTACCACGGAATCGACCCCTTTTCTGCTCTTCTGGTCCGCCAATTGCAAATTCGTCAGGATGGACCTCGCCGATTAAGGGATATTTCCAACTAATTTGCATTGCTCGCTGGATTTTCCATTTAAATGCCCAGCATGTATTTTGTCTTGGTTTAATATTATTTGACAAGTCCATAATTGATATCCATTTTTTTTCCTGAAAAAGACAGTAAATATTACATGAAAAGCAATATCTATTGAAAACTTAAGCTTGTCAAATGCTTGTCCACATGTGGGGATTTCATCGTGCTTGCAGATTAAACACCCTCTAAAGAATGGACGTTTCCCATGAAAGTATTTAGCATGCCAAAATTTCATACAGATAAATCCTGAGTTATGCCATTTGGTTAAGTTAGGATATCTAAAATCAAGATACTTCATCAGGAAAGTGCCTGCAAAACTCTGTAGAGTTCAAGATATTAAAATCTAAATGATCATTCATAGGATATAAGATACCATATTCATTGAGATCTAAATGCCTATAACTATAAAATAAAAGGATTGGTTTAATTTTGTAGCTGTCTGATCATCGCTCTCATTAAAAATCTAAGTAAAAAATGTACCAAGTACTGAAAATTATTAAACCCGATGATAAAGTTTTAAAACCTAAGAAACGACAACAGCATAACCCTTGCCACAAATATTTGTTCAAAAAGATTCCCTCACAACTTCTGCTTTATAAACTTTATCCCCCCTTCTGACAACTTCCGGCACCTGAAAAGAACAGATTTCCCCTTTTTGGGTGGTGCTGACCGGTTTGAGGTCCACCCTTATTTCAGGAACGTTCATCTCTAATACACCGGTGGTTGGTCCGATAATATATACAGAATCATCTACGGACAACATACCGGTTTCCATTTTCACTTCCACTACCTGTAGTTTTGTAAAAAAATTGGTCACTTTTCCGACGTATATTTTTTTGGTGGTTGCCTGTGAACCATAACGATCCGACCATTCTCCCATTCTACGGCCGAGGTAATAACCCTCCCAAAACCCCCGGTTATAAACTTTCTTTAATTCAGTGATCCATTGGACTGTCTTTTCCCTGGTATACGTATTGTTGATGCAGGCATCCGCCGCTTCGCGGTATACCCGGGTAACTTTTTTTACATATTCCGGACCTCTGCCCCTGCCCTCGATCTTCAAAACAGAAACACCTGCCTGAATGATTTTATCAATGAATTCAATGGTACAAAGATCTTTGGGTGACATGATGTATTCGTTGTCAATATCAAGTTCCAGCCCTTCATCCTTATCTTTTACCGAATACCCTCTTCTGCACAATTGAAGGCATTCACCGCGATTAGCCGAATGATTCATATTATCCAGACTAAGATAGCATTTACCGCTTACAGCCATGCATAAGGCCCCGTGCACAAAAATTTCAATTTTCACCAAATCACCGGAGGGGCCTCTGATATCGTTTTCCTTTATGCCTTTGGTAATATCAGCAACCTGTTTCAAAGTCAACTCGCGTGCCGTAACCATTACATCGGCAAACCTGCTGAAAAATTTCACTGCCTGCAGATTGGTAATATTGCTTTGGGTAGACATATGCACTTCCATGTTTATTTCGCGGGCATATGCTATTACACTCAAATCAGAAGCAATAACGGCAGATACACCTGCTTTTTTTGCTCTTTCGAGAACTTCTTTCACTGTTTCGGTTTCATGGTCATAAATAACCGTGTTGAGGGTCAAATAGGTTTTCACATGATGGGCGGAGGCAGTTTTTACAATGATATCCAGATCGTCAAGCGAAAAATTCTTTGAAGAGCGTGAGCGCATATTTAATTTTCCAACCCCAAAATACACCGAACCCGCTCCTCCCTGAATAGCAGCCATCAGAGATTCATAAGAACCTACCGGCGACATGATCTCAATTGCCTGCAGGGTTGATTTATGATGTTGTGCTTTCATAAACTTGAGTCCAGTAAAAAAAGTATTTGTCCACAAATTTACACAAATTTACACGAATTTAATTGCTTGAAATTTAGCAATATAAAACAAAACAAAATTTACACGAATGTCTAAAAACAAGTTTTTAGAATGTACTCATGTATGTTTGCCGTTACAAATTATTCTGATTCTCCTGTTTTTCTGTCATCGTCCGCCCTGCTTCTGATGCTTTATTCGCAAACACAACCCGGAGGTCATGAGTTTTCTTGCTTATACTACCTGCTTATGCTCAAATTACTGAATCCCTGACCGCTTTTCTCCAGTTTTATTTGTGTGGAGATCCTTTCCTGCATGGCTTCCACATGCGAAATAACGCCGATGGTCTTGCTGGTTTCATATTGTAATTTTTCCAGGGTATCCATGGTTTGGTCGAGGGTGAGCTTGTCGAGCGAACCAAAACCTTCATCAATGAACAGACTTTTGATCTCAATTTTGTGGGATGCCAGGTCTGACAGGGCAAGGGCCAGGGAAAGACTTACCAGGAATGTTTCACCACCCGAAAGCGATTTTACCGAACGGCGCAGATTCCCCATGTGTGAATCAATAACCGTCAGACTGTCGTCCTCCCCTTTGTCTGGAATGGAAAGCAAATACCTGTCGCTGAGCAACTGCAGCCGTTTGTTGGCCCTTTGCAACAACTGATAAAGTGTAAGTTCCTGGGCAAAAGTGCTGAATCGTTTCCCGTTGGCATCTCCGATATAATTGTTGAGCAATACCCATTTTTCATTTCGTTTTTTCTGTTCCGCAATTTCAGACTCCAGTTTTTCGAGCGTTGCCCGGGTTTTTTTCTGAAAATCGATCCGGCTGATCAGTTCGTCGCGGCTGAAGGCAACTTTTTTATATGTTGCTTCCATGTGCTGTCGTTTTTTCAGCAATTCATCGGGTTGCTCCGGCACATCTCTCTCCTGCAGTGCGTCCATCCGTTGCTGGTGAACTTCCAACCCTGTTTTCATCCTGTTTAACTGCTCTTGAAAACCATCTTTTGTTGCGACCAGCCGGGTATACTCATTGTCCTGCATTAAATCCTGAAGGGCACTGTTGGGAGAATCATACTGAGGAAGAGATTCCTGGATGTTTTGATTCAGTATTTCTGTTTTCTCCGTGTCATTTTTGTGTTTTTCCAACAACGTTTGTTGTTCTTTAAGCAGATTTCCTCTTCTCGCAGTATTACCGGTGTGTCTTTTCTGATATTTACTGGTGACTGCCAGCACGTCATCACCGGGAAATATTTTACGGAGTTCGGTATTTACCTCTTCCAGTTTTTCTGAGTACTTCTTCCATTCCTCTATTTTGGGCAGGAGGTTTTCAACTCTGGTTGTCTTTTCATGAAGTACCAAAAAGTTTTCCGTGTTTTCAATATCTTTTTTGGATTTTTGAAGCATATCTTTTAACCCCCCTTTCTGAAATCCCACTGGCAGCGTGCTAAGCATTCTTTCTAATTTTTCTTCGGATGCTTTCTGTTGTATCCTGAGTTCCTTTAATTTGGTGTCAGTCTTTTGGAGCGAAGCTTTTTTGAGTTCTAATGTTAATGCCTGCTTATGTGCTTCTTTTTTGAGGGCGTCATTTTTTTTCCGGAATTCCTTGATCTTTGTATCGATCTCATCATCTGCCAAAGGCAGTCCTTCGCTGTAGGGATGCTCAACCGAACCACACAGGGGACAGGGGTTACCGGGTTGTAATTTTTTGCGGTGCTCTTCCAGACTGGCCGTAAGATCGCGGATGGTTTTTTCTTTGAGCAGGTTATCCAACTGCAACTCCTGTGTTTGTTGCCGCAAAGTGGTTTCTTTGATCCGTTCTGGCAGGTTCCCGGTTTCCTGCAAAAGTTCTTTGTGCTCATTGTCAATTTCCCCTATCTGTTTTACATGCATAGCAAGCAGGTTCTCTTCCGATAAGCAGGCATGCAGGGTATCTGCTGTTTTTTTCAGTTCAGCAAGCTTTTCTGCGGGGTGATCAAGTGTTTCCTGATCGAGCAACTGCATAATCTGCTGCAGTTGTTTCTTTTGAAGATCCATGATCGCCGATAGTTCTGTTTTTGCTTTTTCCGGGTTTTGGTTGTGGATGCGAAGCGATAATTGGTTACTGTCGTTTGCCACTATTGTACGTGCGTTTTTCTTCAGCGAACTCCATTGACTTTGCTGACTTTTCAGTTCGAGCACTTGTTTCTGAAAAACTTCCAGTGCTTCAAATACAGGCAGACCACTTCCGGTTAATGCTTTTACTTCATTTTGAATGCTGGCGTCTTCTTCCCGGCATTGGTTCAGTTCTTCTTCAATGGTTTTTAGTCTTATCCGCTGTTCTTCCATCGTGCTCATCCCCTGTTTCCATTCCCACAACGTTTTCTGAAAAGGAACCAATTGTTTATGTTTTTCAATACGTTGCCCGTGAGCATTGATAAATTCAGAAAGTTTTTTTTGATGCGTTTCTATCCCGGATATCTGATCGCGGATGGTTTTTGAAAGGGTTTGTATTTCTGATTTGAGTTTTTCCTGTTCTTTTATTTTGTCCATTTCGTCGCGGTATTGAAGCAGCAGTTTGTCCGCTTCTGTCAACTCTTTCTGTAGTTCTTCATATTCTGATTCTTCTATGAGCTGTTCTTTTTGATTTGTTTTCTGTTGCTGTAGCATTTCCAGTTGCTGTCCGTAGATTTTATTTTTATCAAAAGCTGCTTTCCCCAGTTCACGGTATATCCATGTTCCGGTTACTTTTTCCAGCAGCCGCCCCCTTTCATCTCCTTTTGCTTTCAGGAAGGCAGCGAAATCTCCCTGAGCCAGCACAATGGCTTTCACAAATTGGTCAAAGTTCATCCCGATCACCGATTCGTTGTGCGCCACCACCTCTGCTTTTTTCATGGGAAGCAGTGTACCCATATCATCGTATACTTCCATTTCGTGATGGTTCAGGTTCTGGTTCCTGTTTTTGGCGATGCTCCATCTGGATGTAAATTTGCCTTTCCGGCAGGAGAAGGTTACCTCTGCCATGGCTTCGCTGGTATTGCGGGTAAGAACCAGACCTGTTTTTTCAATAAATCCTTTGGTAATTTGCTCATTTACCCGTGGTACCCGGCTATACAGTGCCAGGGTTATCACATCCAGGAGGGTTGTTTTCCCACTCCCTGTCGGACCCGTGATGGCAAAAAGCCCGGCTGATTGAAGAGGTTCTTTTGTAAAGTCGATCTCATGATGACCTTTTAGTGAATTGATATTTTGAAAACGTATCTTCAGGATGTCCATAATCGTTTTATCAATTGTTTTTATACGCTGACTTTTATTTGATGTGGCTGATTTTTTATGCCTTAATTTATACCTTCTTCACTGGTTTTTTCCTCCACTTCCTGCAAAATTTCTCTGAAGGCATCCATGAGCAAGGTTTGGGTATGATCTTCCAAACCTTCTTTGTCAAGTCTTTTTCTAAAAACATCTTCGGGTTTCATTTCGGCAATGCTTTTTGTTTCTTCATAAAGACTGGCGGTACCTAAGGGTGCGTTTGCAAAATGGATCCGGTATTTCAGGATCCTGGCATGGTCATGTCCGAAACCCTCAATGAGTGTTTCAAGTTCCAGTAGTTTGGATGGATCGTGATCTTCTTCGGTAGCGACCAATTCGATGAAATCATTGAGTTTGCTTTTGCCAGGGGTATATGCATTGAGTTTTGCCCGCAGTTGTGCTACGGTACCTTCCATTTTCGTCAGGCGCCTGTTCAGGGGCACAGCAATGGATTCGGTTCGGATCTTTTGGTTTTCAACAGTAAGAAGCATCACACGATTTTGGTTTGCGTATTCACTAAAAGAAAGTTGTACAGGCGAACCACTGTATACCATTGAAGGATGGGGCTGCTGTGGCTTATGCAGGTGCCCCAGTGCGTAGTATTGAAAAAAGGAAGGCAGACTGTCCTCCCTGATTCCTGCCTGATTCCCGATCTGGATATCGCGTTCGCTTTCTGATAGTGTGCCCCCCTGCACATACAGGTGCCCCATGGCAATGGCTGGGATACCGGGGTAGTGTTCCTGACATGATTCTGATGTTTGCTGATAAACAGAGGCAATGCCCTGGCGCACAGCTTCGGTGCGCTCCTGATAAGATTCATTTTCATTGTAGCGCCGCAGGTCGGCATCGCGTAAAAAGGGAACGCATGCCACCACCGCTTCTGTTTGTCCGTTCGCATTTTTCAATGGTACCAGCATCTGTTTTATATCATCTGGCAATGCACCGGTTATGTGAATGTCGAGGTGTTTTAATAATTCCGCCGGTGCTTGCAATACCGATGGTGAATCATGATTGCCTGCCGTTATCAGCACTTTGCATTTCAGCATCATCAGGTCTCTCAGAAATTCGTAGTAAACACGTCGTGATTCGCTTGAAGGATTGGCCACATCAAACAGATCGCCGGGAATTAACAGCACATTTACTTTGTTTTCCCGGATAAAGTTTGTCATCCAGCGAAAGAAAAGCGACTGCTCTTCATAGAGTTCTGCCTGGTACAATCTTTTTCCAATATGCAGATCAGAGGTATGTAGTATCTTTATCATAGAGGATGGTTTTGAAGAATATCGATTATCTGGTGATTTGTTCAGTGCTTTGTTGATTTGGTTTTTTATTTTCCCATGCAAAGATACGGTAATGGATTTTAATTTTTCTTGTTTGATATCTCTCTGATCAAAAAATTACTTTAAAATTCGTTTGGATTTTGATCTATGATCTATGAGCCCTCTCCGAAAACCCGTTTTCGATAAATTAACTTCGTCGGGATTAGGGTTCGTGCAAATATTATGTTTTTATTTAGTGTCAGCAAGAAAAACCACGATTTTATCTGTGCTTGATAAAGAAAGCGTCAAGTGCAAGGCGGGCGATGACTGAAAAACAGGAGTTTACTTTTCGTAATCGACTGTTTTGAAGGCGAGCCCAACGCAGCAATTGGCGTTTTCTTGCAAGCACTATTTATGTGAATATCAGACATTAAAATAAGTATCCATTCGTGTAATTTGGTGCGCCACAAGGCGTGTGCATATATGATCATTAATTAAATACCTAAAAAAATGAACCGAACCATGACAAAGATTTTGGCACAGTTCTACTGAGCATGTCGAAGTACAAGGGCATGATTAGATTTCGCGGCATGGTAAAACATGCAGTCAGCGTGTTGGCGAGCTC
>CAYMLS010000227.1:0-8748 GCA_964390665.1 uncultured Bacteroidales bacterium
ATGATGAAAGGGTATCATTTGAAATTGCTGAAGACAAGAAAGGCGTTAAGGCAATTAATGTGCAGCGTGAGTAAGATATTTTCAAACCTGGTTAACGACTACTACTTATTCCTGCCATAATACTGGCAGGTTTTTTTTTGCCCGGCAAGAAGAAAAAAATGAAAGTCGTAATTTACTACAACCAAACAATATTCTTTTCCTTTTCGAACTTTTCTCCTGATACTGCTTTTGTTTTGCTTATGTAGGTAAGAATGAATCAAAAGTTTTAAGGGGTATGCTCGTGTAAAATTTTTAATTTCGCCAAAAAAATGAATAAAACCGATCCATGTCAGAGCGTTTGATGCCCATAAACATAACTATTTTATGCTGGTAGGTAATTTTTGACAAACATGCATGTGGTGGCGAAATACCCCTGTTGACAAGGCAGACGTAAAACTTTTGAAAATCAACGATAAACAGATGAACTATTTTCAGGCAAATAATTTGAGTAAGTCTTATGCCGAAAAGCTACTTTTTGAAGATATTAGCTTTGGGATTGATCAGGGGCAAAAAGTGGCATTGATAGCCAGAAACGGGGCCGGTAAAACAACACTACTCAATATTATGACCGGCAAAGATATACCTGATGGGGGCGATTGTAATTTCAGAAACGATGTTCGTGTGGCTTATTTGCCACAAAATCCTGTTTTTGATCCGGATTTAACGGTTGAGCAAACACTGCTGCATGACGACAATCAACACGCAAAAACCATCAGACTGTATCATGATCTTTTACAGAAAAATGAAAAGCAACCCGGAAACGAAAATCTCCAAAAACTTCAGCAAGTCATTACACAAATGGATGCACTGGATGCATGGAGTTATGAAACCAGGTTTCAGCAAATTCTCAGCGAGTTAAAGATCATGAATATTCATCAACCCGCTGGTGAATTATCAGGTGGTCAGTCAAAAAGACTGGCATTGGCAAAAGTTCTGCTCGGGGAAGCAGATTTTATTATACTCGATGAGCCCACCAATCATCTGGATCTTGATATGATTGAATGGTTGGAAGGTTATCTTTCTAAATCAAAACTAACCCTGCTGGTTGTTACCCACGACCGTTATTTTCTGGATGCCGTTTGCAATGAGATACTTGAACTGGAAATGGGAGAAATGTTTCGATATAAAGGAAACTACGCTTATTTTCTGGAAAAAAAGCAGGAGCGGCAAAATGCACGCCAGATGGAAACCGAAAAGGCAAGAAATCTTTTAAGAAAAGAATCGGAATGGATGCGTCGGCAGCCTAAAGCACGCACTACCAAGTCGAAGGCACGCATTGAGTCTTTTCATAAACTGAAAGAAACCGCCCAAAGTCAGCATGAAACTACTGTGAAACCCATTTCCGTGAAGGCGGCAAGGTTGGGCAAAAAAATACTGGAAGTTATTGATCTGCAAAAGTCTTTTGATGGTCAGAAAATAATTCAGGATTTTTCGTATGTTTTCAAAAGGTTTGAAAAAGTAGGGATTGTAGGGCAAAATGGTACCGGGAAATCTACGTTTCTCAATATGATCACCGGTAAATTAAATCCAGACAAAGGAAAAGTAATAAAAGGAGAAACCATACATTTTGGATATTACAGGCAGGAGGGTATAAAAGTTGACAATGATAAAAAAGTGATCGACGTAATTACTGATATTGCCGAAAATATTCAATTGGGAAACGGAAAAGAATTATCTGCTTCACAGTTTTTGCTTCATTTTAATTTTTCTTTCCAATCGCAAAATGATTATGTGAGAAAGCTCAGTGGTGGAGAAAAAAGAAGGCTTTACCTGATGACAGTATTGATGAGCAATCCCAATTTTCTGATACTCGATGAACCTACCAATGATCTTGATATTCACACTTTAAATATTCTCGAAGATTTTCTTGGCGAGTTCCCCGGATGTCTTATTGTGGTATCGCACGACAGGTATTTTCTTGATAAAGTAGTTGACCACGTTTTTGTGTTTAAGGGTGAGGGAGAAATTAAGGACTTTCCGGGAAATTACACTGCTTATCAGCAGAAAAAATTACAGGAAAAAGCGGCGCAAAAAAAGGAGATCAAGGGAAAAGAGAAAGAAGAGCGGGTTGAAGATGTAAGGGAAAAACCTAAAACCAAACTCACCTTCAAAGAGCAGAAAGAACTTGAATCTCTTGAAAAAGAAATTGCTGTGCTCGAAAAAGATAAAAGTACAATATTGGAAAAACTAAATTCAGGCATGCTCGATCCGGAAAAATTGCAGGAAGAATCAGAGAAATTTGCCAATATTGAGAAACTCCTGGAGGAAAAAGAAGAAAGATGGTTGAAACTTTCGGAGTTTGTTTAACAACAAATTTTATCTTACGTATCTTACGTAAAAATTAAACCCACTGAATGCGTCTACTACCAAAAAGTTTATTATCCACAAACCGGAGCGAAACGGAGCTCGTAGAAGTCAATGTGCCGAAAACGAGTTTTCGGAACTGACTCTTGAATTAAATCTTTTTTTTTGGGTTTCCGGAATTTTCCCATCCAAAAAACACTACATATGTTTTAAGCACTTTATGGTACTTCGGTGTGGTAACAAAAAAAGCAGAGATTTTTAAGTCTCTGCTTTTTTTTTGACAGGTAAAGATGCTATAGCTATTTTGCTGTCATCTTGTATTTGTCTGTTTGTTATGTATTTACGAGGTTAGTCTCAGGCGTTGAGCATAACAGGCATCACGAGCATCAGTATATCTTCGTCTTTATTTTCGTCATTGACCGGAAATATGAGACCTGCACGGTTTGGTTGCGACATTTCCATGCGAACCTGTTCGGTTTCCAGATTGGTGAGCATTTCTACCATAAACTTACTGTTGAAACCAATCTCCATATCGTTCCCTTCGTAGTGACAGGTAAGTCTTTCCTTTGCTTCGTTCGAATAGTCAACATCTTCAGCAGTAAGATGCAGTTCTGTGCCACTAATTTTGAATTTTACCTGGTAGGTGGCCTGGTTTGAGAAAAGCGAAACACGGCGGAGTGCGTTCAAAAAAGGAGACCTGTCAAGGGTAAGATGGTTGGGGTTTTCCTGAGGAATTACCGCATTGTAATTAGGGTATTTTCCATCGATAAGTCGGCAGGTCATGGTGATGTTTTTAAACACAAACCTGGCATTTTTATCGTTGTAGGTGATTTCAACCGGCGCATCATCCGAGCTAAGAATGTTTTTCAGTTGATTGATGGGTTTTTTGGGCAAAATAAAAGAGGTGCTTTCTTCCACACTAATGTCGTTTCTGCGGTAGCGCACCAATTTATGGGCGTCGGTAGCCACAAAGGTGACATTCTCGGGTGTAAACTCGCAAAAAACTCCTGTCATAGCAGGACGCATTTCGTCGGTACTGGCGGCAAACAATGTTTTGGAAACCGCTTTAAACAGGATATCCGATTCCATGGTTACCGATGAAGCGGCATCAAGTTCTGCAGGTTTGGGATATTCTTCGGGATCCTGTCCTGCAAGACGATACTTTCCTTCTCCCGCCAAAAGGGTAATACCAAAATTTTCTTTATCAATTTCCATGGTTATAGGAATGTTGGAAAAAGTTTTCAGGGTGTCAAGAAGAATTTTGGCCGGCACTGCCACACTACCTTCCTCATCAGACATTTCTACTGCCAGGCGCGAAGACATGGTCGTTTCAAGATCTGAAGCATATATGTTCAGTTCATTTTCAGTCAATTCAAATAAAAAATTATCCAGTATAGGAAGGGTATTGTTGGTGCTCAGAACACCACTGATCGATTGCAATTGTTTTAAAAGTAAACTACTTGATACTATAAATTTCATTGGTTTTAATTTTGATGATTATGTTCACTTTTGTGTTTTTCACTAAAAAACTATATTCCTGGCAAATATACCGTTTCAAGAGAATTTTTGTATGGGTATATATTTATCGTTTGATGTTCAATGTTTTGCCTTTTTACAGGCCCGATTGCAAAGATAATCTATTAATTTGATTGCCTCATAAGGTTTTTTAATTATTTTGAAAAAATGATAAAGTCCTGAGAATACGGTTAAAAACATAATATTGTGCTACAACGAAATCACCGTTTTCCAGTTTTATATAAAAGCGGTCAGGATCAGTTGTAATGCCTCCGAGTTCAAATAATTTTTCATGAATATTTTTTCTTTCAAAAATGGTCAGTTTTATGCGGGTGCCATCCGTTTGGTTCACAGATAATTCTACGGCCGGTTCTTTTATCATCCGTTCCATCCGTTCCTTTTCCAGGGCATCATTCATCAAACTTTCGTAGCGAATGTTTTCAAAAGAATGAAGAAACCGTTCCACCTTGCTGCTGTCTGGTTGAAAATTCAAGGGTTTGCGGGGTTCTTCATAGGAAAAAAAGGCAAATTCATCGTTTTCGGTTTTTTGCAAAACATACGATTCTTCGGGGTTTTTATAAAAATACAGACTAATGGCTTCAATGTCTTTCTTCTCCAGGTCAATGATCACGGGGTTGATCCACAGTTCTTTGCGGGTATTGAAAAGGGAAGAAATGCCTCTTTCCAGACCTGGAACAAAAGTCTGATATGACGTTTCTGAAGAAGGTTCTTTCATGAAAGTACTTGTCTGGTCACCGGCATCTTTTCCTACAAGAAATGTTTGATGTTTTCTTACATAGGGCAGGAATTTCAAAGACCCCAGGTTGATCATATAAGCTTTTATGTATACACTGGTTTTGATCCCTTCTGTGTCGAGCTCACCTGTCACTTTTTCCTGATCAGAGGCTTTCACCGGTCTTTTGATCTCTATCCTGTGAAGGGTTTGTATCAGTTCTTCCACCGCTGCTTTGTTTGCCTGATAGTGTTGGTTGAGTACCCAGGGGTCATTATTTTTCTTTTTCAGCACGATCTTTTTATCCTCATGCTGTGATGTCATCTTTATTTTTTCGATCTCAAATTTTTTATCAATGCCAAATTCCTGACCGGAAAAAGAGTAGGAGAGATATGAATAAGCTAAGACAAAAATGAGCAATATTAGTATTGCCGTGAAAATGATCTTCAGTGACGATTTTTTGTTTTTGTGGATGTTTGTCATACTATTTTTTTATTGAACCTGCGTTTCCTCCAGTAAAAACGTATGGCACCAAAGATGAAAACCAATAGAACAGGCAATGCCAGGTTTGTAAACTGGATCAAAAGTTTGTCGTTGTTGATCCTGTTTTTGTCCAGCTGTCTGATGCTGATCTCGCGGGTTCTTGCTTCCATGATTCCGGTATCATCGTTGAGATAGTTGATGGCATTCATAACGAAATCAGCGTTTCCAAAAGTTTCATTCAGAAACCGATCATATCCCAGAGGAAGTGGTTCTCCCTGTGAATCAAACTGATTTCGTAAAATATCTCCATCGGCAACCACGATCATTCTTGTGGGTTCGGATGTTTCTTTTTTTTGAAAACCTGCAGGCAGGTTGCTGATGGGAACGATCCGGTTTTTAAAAACAGATTCGAATTTGCCTTCCAAAACCACTGCAAGCGATTGAGGTCCTTCTCTGTAGAGACTTTCATCAGGTTGTTGCTCCATGATATCAAAGGATATCCTTGCTGGTGTTTGTAATATTCTGGAGTAGGGAGAACTTTGCAAAAGCATTGTTTTTTTTATGTTGATATCGCCTACCGTGTCTAAGGAGCTTACAAACTCAGTTCTGACCGGATTGAGATTTTTCACCACGGGATGCTCAGATGCGGAAACAGCAAGGGGGAAATAAAACCAGGGAACCATGCTTATCTGTGGACGGTTTCCCACGTACCCTGTGGTGATGGGAATGGGTACCGATTGCATATCCATGATCAGGTCGGTGTTTAATCGGGCTCCATACCTGAAAAGCATGTCGTCGAGGTTGAGAGGCCATGCCATGGCAAGTGTTTCAGGAGCAGTTTGCAGGCTGTCCATAGAGGCAAATACCGGGTCTACAGCCCAAAGTACCGAACCTCCATTCATG
This sequence comes from uncultured Bacteroidales bacterium, assembly GCA_964390665.1. GTDB lineage: Bacteria > Bacteroidota > Bacteroidia > Bacteroidales > UBA7960 > SKVR01. Next base: position 5,978 of record CAYMLS010000227.1, read on the forward strand.
ATAAACTGGTCAATCACAAATTTGTCCTGCTCCGAAAATTCCTGCATGGGTTGTGCTACCACCAAAGTTTGTACAGGATCGAGTGCAGAAATATCACCACCGATGACCACATTCTCCACATCGTAAAAGTTTTCAAGTTCACCTTTTATGGATGACAAATAACGATCATCCAATTCGCCGTTTCCTTTTGTAAAAGCTACGGTAGGTTTGCTTGAAAGGGTAAGTTTATAGATGGCGGTTGCCAGGTTATACTCCAGCGCCTGTGCTGAATTGTTGAGTACATTTTCACTGGGAGATCCAAATTGTTCCTGAAGCAGCGAAACCGCAATTTCTTTATCTCCGTAATTTACCAAAGCGCCGGGAAATACGATCTGTTGGGAAGTTGCATCATCCTCTTCTACCTGTAGTTGTGTAGGATCCAGTCCTTTGCTGAAGAGCATCTGGTAGGTTTCTTCCGTTGCTTCTCTGTCACCCTCTTTCGTAGGATTGATAAATTCGAATTGTACATAATCGGAGTAAGCGCTGAACTCATCAAGCATTTCGCGGGTTTGATTTCTCAGTCGGGTGAAACCTGCCGGAAATTCTCCTTCGAGATATACTTTGAAATACACATAATCATCAAGTTCATGAAGGAGGTTGCGTGTAGCATCGGTAAGGGTATATCTTTTTTCGGCGGTCAGATCGATACGTTCAAAGAAATGCGAACCCGCAAAATTGATCACAACAATTGCTGCCAGACTGATAACCAGACTTTTGATGTTTTGCTTCCGGGTGCTTTTTTTTCTGGATGTTTTGCTGTTTTCGCCTGTTTTTTTGGTGTTTGGCATGTGGGAAAAATTGATTGATCAAAAAAAACGAGTGAATTGGATCAGTGATGAATTCATAAATCCTCACGATCATACGTTGCAATGTTTACATTCGCCATGAATGAGCAGGTCATAGTTGATGGCATGAAATCCGCCAGGCAGTTCAGGTAGTTGTATGTTTTGGTGCGAAAGGCAGTAAACATTATTGCATTGATTGCAGTAGAAATGAACGTGATTTTTGTTTTTGCTGTTTTGATTCCTGGTATGTGTAAGGGCATATCTTACCTCACCGTTATCCAATGCAATAGAATGAATAACGTCCTGACTGAGGAAGTTGCGTAGTGTGCGATATACAGTGGTTCGGTCAAACCCGGGGTCAATTTTTTCGCGGATTTCTGCTTCACTGAGCGCTGACTCGGCTTCGAACAATGTTTTCAGAATATCGATGCGGCAGGGAGTTCTGGAAAGTTTATTGTTTTCCAGCAGTGCAAAAACGTCATTCATGGTTTAGTGTTTCTAAGGGTTTACATGCAAATATAAGGTTTTTACCATTTTATTTACTGATAAAAATTGTTAGTTGCTGTTTCGGTCATTCATGGGATCCACAGGTCGCTGGGGTGCTACACGTCTGGGGTTTCGGGCATCAACATCCGATATGAAAACCCAGTTTCCGTCTTCAAATACAAACCCATCAAAAACATTGGTCTCGGGTACATAAAACTGGTACTTCCCTTTAAGAAATTCTTTCTGTGGCATCAGGCGGTCAAAAATGATCATATCCACGCCTCTTCTATACTGCTCAATTACTGCTTGTGTATAAGCCATTGACATGGAAGCCCGGGAAGAATATTCGAAAATAATACGTCGCAGTTTATTGTCTTCATATCTGAATACCGGGCGTCCAAAATTCGGTTTTCCTTTTGCCATGACCCTGATGGGTTCAATGATGCGCTTTCGGGTGAGGGGATTATCACTTCTCCAACCCAAAAGGGTATAATAGTCTTTTCGGTTGTGTTTTTCGTGAATCAGATCAGTATAATAAGCGCCATACCAGTTGTCTGGTTCCAGTGTTTCATAATCAATGTTGTTTTCCTCAGGTCGTTTATCTGTTAAAGTGTATAGGTAGTATTCATTGCGTCGGGGGTCGTAGGATTGAAAAAAACCAAAGAACTCGAAACTGTTTTCTGAAAGGGGTACAAACCATGTTAGTATTCTGAATGTGTTGTCTGGCGAACGTAGTTTAGAGACGTTGGTAAGTGAATCGAAAGGGTGGTCAAATGATTCCTGTTTTTCCAGCGCTTTTTTTAAGTATAAGCTGAACTCATGGTTGATTGTCAGTCGTTCGAAGTCATGCTCTTTGGTTAACATTCTCTTAGTCATGTTTTTAAGACTGTCTTCCATTGCGGGGAGGTTGTTTTGCCCGTTAGCAGGGTGCCCGGCAAAAAACACAGACAAAAAAAGTATATATGCAAAACCTGCGTAGTATTTGTTTTTGATATGCTCAAACATTTTTCAGAATGGTTTTCGGATTATCTATGCGAAGAAAATTGTGTAGTTTTCATTAAAATTGTAAACGAACAGAATTACGCAACATTATAAAGATGAATAAAATTTGGCGTATCAATCTGATTTTTATCGTTCTTTAAAAGTTTTTCAATCTGTGAGTCCAGTAAAAAAAGTATTTGTCCACAAATTTATACAAATTTACACGAATTTAACTTCCTTAAATTCAGCAATATAAAACAAAAAAATCACACGAATGTCTAAAAACAAGTTTTTAGACTGTACTCATCTGTAATTTGATCATTTCGGTTGGTTTGTTTCTTCATACCCGAATAATTTACGGTTTTTAATGAAAGAAGATACATATTTGGGAACCATGGTTTCCCATTCAGGATCTTTCTGGTTTATTTTGTTGAGTACTTTATAAGAAAAGTAGGGCAAAGTTTCGGTTCGCACATTGGG
>CAYMLS010000228.1:0-8721 GCA_964390665.1 uncultured Bacteroidales bacterium
TTGATCACATAAATATCAGCACTTTGGTCAAAATCCACATGTTCAAATTCAAGGGCTTCATCCTGGTTGCTCAGGTAAGAAGTTTCACTGAAGTTTAATTTACATCCCAACGTATGGAATGCTATTTTCTTTTTCACAGATTGCATTGGAAATATTTGTATTAGATATTCTGACTTTTGGGGTCTCTTTATTTTTTTCCGGAAAACTTTCCGGAAATTGTGCATTCTTTCTCATCGATCTATACAAAGTTATGCTAAAATAATTAATTAGTGCTTGCAAGAAAACGCCAATTGCTGCGTTGGGTTCGCCTTCAAAACTCCTCTTCCACCATTGCAATACCCATAAAATTAAAACCACCACAATAAAAAAAAGAACCAGTCCAACCATCAATCAGTTGTGCCTAACGATTCTTTACATAAGATCAAATCATGTTTAAGAAAACTTAAGAAAGAAAAATGATCTGAATAACATTCAATTCTTGTATTTAGAGAAAGAAATATGAACCAAGTTACGACACTACAGTTAAAAATGCGGGAATAATGGTTTCACCCGGGAGTTAAGTTGTCGGTAAAAGACATTTTTGACGATTTTACCACAGGAAAATATCCGGAAAGGCACCTGACCGTAATAACCGAATCATAACAGATAAAATATTTTTACACCTGCAAAAACAAATAAACATTTCATCAATAATTAACCCATTTAAAATAAAAAAACTATGGAAATGAAAACTTTAAAAATCAAGCAAAAATTTATAAGCATACTATCCGTTATCATGCTTTTGTTCGTGTTCACTTCATGCGAAGAAGAAGAAAACGCAGGAGGACTTACTGCGGTAGCGGGTTCAGACAGGGAAGCAGATGTTGGTTCAACAGTTACGCTGGATGGCAGTGCTTCCATGGACTTAACGGGCACAGGATTCAACACTTTATGGTCATTTGTATCCGTTCCGGAAGGAAGCACAGCGGTTATTGAAAATGCGTCCTCCAACGTGGCTAGCTTTGTTCCTGATGTTCAGGGAGATTATATTGTAGACCTGACAATATCCAATAACCTGGGTGAGAGCAGCGACCAGGTAGTAATAACGGCGCTTGCAGCAACCGTAAGTATTAGCGGAAGCTACAACGAAGACCTTCACCTGACCAATATTTTTGATGATCCTGCCACGGTTGATTATGTAATCAGTGGAGATGTGAATATTAATGAAAGACTCACCATTGATCAGGGGGTTCGCATTGCAGTGCTCAATGACAGGAGACTCCGTATTCGTAACAGCGGCGTGATTGAGATCAACGGAACCGAACAGGAACCTGTGATCATGGAAGGCGATTCGCCCCTGGCAGGGTTCTGGATAGGAATGACCGTAGAGTCTAATAATCTGGAAAATACCATCAACCATCTTCATATCTCCCATACAGGAAGCAGTGATATTTTATCAGGAAGACCTAAAACTGCTTTACATATTGAAAACGCCAGGATCAATATCCAAAACAGTCATTTTACCGATAATGAAGGGTTTGGTTTCTCGGCAAGAGGTGAGAATAATATGCCCATGTCTAACTGCTTTTTTGAAAACAACGGTGCGGGTGCAATGCAAATACATCCGACAAACATCACCTATCTTGATGAAGAATCCAACTTTAATAACGAAAGTGTACATGTTACCAGTGGTACCATAGGCGAAAACACAGACCATGTCTGGAGAAAACTCCTTAATGGCAGTTATTTTTTCAGGGATGATGTTCAAAGTTATGGCAACATCACCATTGAGGCAGGAGCAGAACTTGTATTTGATAATTCAGTTTCATTCAGAAACAGAAATTCATCTGTATTGGACGTGAACGGAACAGAAACAGACAAAGTGATCTTCAGGGGAAGTATTGAGCAACCCGGTGCATGGCAAGGGATAACCATTGAAAGTAACTCACTGTTGAATAGCATCCATCATGCCCAATTTATGCATACCGGTCATAGTACAGTGTTACCCGGATATGACAAAGCATCTGTTGCACTGGCAAGTAATGCAAGATTAGAGATCGCTGATACACACTTTTCAGATCTTGACGGATACGGTATTTACGTAAGATATGACAACAGCATACTAACAACCAGTCAGTTATCATTTGGGCAAAACATATCCATTGCCACCATCCGCCTCCTTGCTATTCATTTAGAAGGTATTGATGAGGCAAGTGATTTCAATAACCATTATATTGAAGTACATGGTGGTAATTTAAACACAGGGAATAATTACACATGGATCAACCCTACCAACGGCAAATACCTTTTCACGAATGATGTGCAGATATATGACAGACTTGTGATCAATCCCGGAGTAACCATGGAGTTTGAAAATGACCTGTATTTCAGGGTAAGAGCAGAAGGCACTGTGATTGCTGAAGGAACTTCCAGTGAAAAAATAACATTTACCCGTAAAGAGAACAGTGGATCCCATTGGTTGGGAATTCATCATGGTGGTACATCTGTTGAAAATGTTTTGGACCATGTAATCATCAGCTATGGGGGCAACAGTGCTTTTTTCTCATCTATGGGCCAAACCAACCTCGGACTGGACAATAACGCCAGACTTACCCTTACCAATTCTACTATCAGTAATAGTTTGGGAGCTGGCGTTGTGGTAAGAGGTTCAGCAGAACTAACAGAAAGTGGAAATACCTTCTCCGGCAATGCGGGAGAAGATATTGTTTATCAATAAACCCTCATCCCTTTCAATGGTGCCTGGAAAATTACGACAGTTTCTGTGTTATGCTTGTTTGGAATACAAGCACAACACAGAAATCAGGCACTGAAGAGGGACACAAATTATCCGAAACAAATAAAATAAATGTATCATTTAAAAGAAATTGACATGATAATGAAAAGATTGATATTGGGACTTTTGCTGAGTATAACAAGTGTTGTACTTTATGCTCAAACAGAAAATAACAATCAGGAAAGTGAAACCGTAGACTATACCGGAAAAATTCTGGTGGGTGGAGGATTATCTTTAGGAAACTATAATTATGGTTTTGTGGGATCAAGAAGTATATCTGTACCTCCTTTAAATGCTTATATAGAATACGGTGTGCATGAATTTATCACTGCCGGTGCTTTTGCCGGTTACGGACGATGGAGTTATGACTATCTATCCACAAACAGTGGTTATTCCTGGTCATTTTTAAATGCAGGTGCCAGAGGCAGTGTTCATATTACCAGGTTTTTCAATGAAGTATTCGGACAAGATATTGATGAAGAAAAAATTGACTGGTATATCAGTATTTTGGGAGGTTTAGAGATAAGAGGTTATAACAGTACTCTTTATCCGGACCTTTACGATAATACAACAAGGGTTTTTCTTGGTCCTGTGACGGGTGTTCGATACTATCTCGGTAATAGTTTCGCCATTTATCTGGAAGGAGGAAGAGGATCATTGGGATATTTAACCTTTGGATTATCTGCCAAAATATAGAAAGGATCTGATCTGTAAATTACCATCACGTAAAGAACAGACAGACAAGACTTTACTTGTTTATTTATCCATGAACAGTATAAAAAGACAAACGCTGTTTGTTCGGGTCTTACAGGTAAATAAAAGTTTTCATCCTTCCAACAATTTTTGTATTTGGTTTGAAAACCTTTTTGCGTCCTCCCGGAAACCAGTTACCACTTTCAGGTAACTGGTTTTTTTTTGCCATTATAAAAGCTCTTCAACCGGTTTTTCTGAATAAATCCAAAGTTCTTTGGCATTTTTCAAAATCCGGTAAAATATGTAAGCGATTTTTCCCATCTTTGTGTTTTTGAAGGAAGTGTATGCCTTATTATTTTTAAATTGCGTTGGTTCTTTCAAACATTTTTCAACACAAACGATTATAAAAATATCCAATAATAACACGAACCAAAGTTTATGCGTTTCATGAGATTTTTAATTTTATTTCTGCCATTTTTCTTATCGCTGCAATCCATAGCCCAACAAAATGGAAATTCCTCAGATAGTGCTGACAAGATCAGCATCTTCCTTGATTGTGATGATTGTGATTTTGTTTATTTCAGAAACAATCTTCAGTTTGTGGATTTTGTGAGAGATGCACGAATTGCAGATGTGCATGTACTTGTCATTGAGCAAACTACAGCGGGCAGAGGAACAGAGTATCGCTTAAACTTTATCGGACAGAACCAATTTGAAGGAATTGTATATCAACTCAAAACAGTATCCTCAGCCAATGAAACAGATGTGATGATCTGGGAAAGATTGCTCAAGAAACTCAAAACAGGGATTTTGCCTTTTATTACCGAATCAGCCGCTTATGATGATGTAAAGATCATTTATACAGAATCCATAGATACTTTATCTGTAGTAGATGAAGATCCGTGGAATTATTGGGTATTCAGAGCGCAATTGGGCACTGACCTTGAACTGGAAGAAAGCCAAAATGAGTTTTCTCTCGAAGGAGGGTTTTATGCCGACAGGATAACAGATCAATTCAAATTCAGATCTGAAATTGCTTATGAAATTGATGTTGAAAATTTCGAAGATGGCGAAGAAACCATCACAAGCAGAAGGGAAGAAGCAGAGATTGAAACAGAATTTATATTTTCCATCAATCCTCGCTGGTCAGCCGGACTTTTTACTGAGGTTTATACTTCTACTTTTCTCAATTATCAGTTCGCACATGAATTTAATGCTGCTGTGGAGTACAATATTTTTCCCTGGGATGCATCAGACCAAAAAATATTCACACTTGCATATTACTTCAATTCCAATTATTTTCAATATTTTGAAGAAACCATATTTGGAAAAACCAGGGAGTGGGTTCCTTCACAATCTATACGGCTGCAATTGATTCTCAGACAACCCTGGGGAGAAATAAGGAACACCATCGCCGGATCAGGTTTCTTTCATGACTTTTCTAAAAACCGTCTTACCATTGATTCTGATCTTTCTGTTCAAGTCGCCAAGGGGCTGTTCATTTACACCAACATCAATTTCAATATTATTAACGATCAGATCTATCTTGCGGCGGGTGATGCATCTCTTGAGGAGATCCTGCTTCGCCAGCGGCAACTGGCCACCGGTTATGAATTTTATGGAAGGGCGGGCATACGCTATACCTTTGGATCTTTCTATAATAATATTGTAAACCAGCGACTTTAATCAAAATCCACACACAGTAGGGCAAAAGATAGTGCATGAAAAAAAAACAATGGATGCATTGTTGTTGTCTTCAAAACAAGTCTGACGCAGAAATGGTATTTTGCAAATGGACAGGGATTTATTTAAATCACGAAAGATCTTCTACAAGTTTTTCAGTATCCAATTCGAGTTCTTCTGCGGTTTTCAGGAAATCCAAAACGGTCGGATGATCTTTTCCCACCAACTCGACCCCCATCCTGATCGCCTTTTCCAGATTTTGCACGGCCAATCTTCTTTGATTTCTTTCTTTATAAATCCGGGCAAGATTAGCATAGGTTCGGGCAATGTACAGATGCTCTTCACCAAAGTTTTCAATGTAAATATTCAGTGCTGTTTTTAGATTTTCTTCTGCCTGCGAATATTTTTCCATTCCCAAATAAGACAAACCAATGGCATAATAGTCGCCTGCCACATAAGAGTGCTTTTCTCCGAAAATTTCTTTATCTGCCACCAGGCATTTCTTTTGATAAACGATTGCCTCTTCAAACCTTTTCTGGGCAAGATAAGAATTGGCCAGATTAAAAAGTGTGGTAACGGTATAGTGATGGTGGTCTCCAAAAGTCTCCTGAAAGGCATTCAATAAGAAAAGATTAACAGAGTCTGACCGATGATAGTTCTTCATTTTATAATCATTGGCAGCCATGTTTAGCAAATTGGTAAGGGTCGAGATACTATTCTCCCCATAAAGGTTTTTATTAATTTGGTAAGCCTTTTCCAGGTAGTCATTGGCCTTGTCCAATTCACCCACATCACCTGCCAATATGGCCATATTGTTATAAGTGATACTGACAATTCTGTTGAAAGACTTGTCGATTTCAGGATTTTCATCGATCATGGAAATCGCTCTTTCCATATGAACCAGGGCTGAATCGTATTCTGACAGGTCACGGTATACGGATGCCAAAGATACAAGGGTAAATATTTCATCTTCAGTTTGGTTCGTAAAGGAATCATCAAAAGTCTCTAAAGCTTCCTGATAAGTTTCAATGCTTTCCTGATATTTTTCCTGGCGTCTGAGAATTGAAGCCTTCATTCTCAACGCGTTATCAAATTCATTGGTTTTCCTTATCCTGGGTTTACGAAAAATGTCAATACTTTTATCGATGAGGCTATCCGCCACATCATAATTATTCATATTGCGTTGATAAGCAGCAGCATCAATAAGGGTTTTGGCATACTGAAAAGATGAAGATGCTTTGGCATTTTCCTGATGAAAAACCTGTAGTGCTTTGTTTTGCAATTGTCCGCCTTTTTCCCAAAAGCCCATGTTCGACAACAGGTCTCCTGTAATGTTGTATAATTCTGCCTGCAAAAAGGGTTGTTGATTTAAATTATCAATTCGTACAATGCTTTTGTTTAAAAGTTCATAAGCGCTGATGGTATCTCCTTTTGCTGATTCAGGGTCAGCAGAATCAAACACATCCCATACAAATTCCAGAATTTGTTCGGCACGTTTTTTTTCTCTGAGGGTTTCAAAATACTGGTTGATAAAAAACCCAACAGCAATGAAAAGCGCTATATTAAAAACGATGAATATCCAGACTTTAGCTTTGTTTCTCAAATATGCTTTCTGCCATTTATACATGAAATCAGAAGGATGGGAATGCAAAGGTTGGTTGCCGAGTAAATTTTTGATATCATGTAAAAAGGCACTTACCGAATGAAACCTTTCCCGGGGGGTTAAACTTAATGCTTTGCTTAGTAGCGCCGAAATGTCTGATACGAACAAATTGCTTTCTTTTTTAAGCAACGTGGTATTTTTGAGATTATTCCGGTTTGTAAAATGGTCTCTAAACCCGGTTTGAGAGTGGACATCTGTTATTTTGCCATGAAAAGATTCACCTGTTATTAATTTCAAAAACACCAAACCCAAACTATATATATCCGAGGAAACTGTGGGTGCAATTCCCTCTAATTGTTCGGGTGAAGAATAGGAAATGGTTCCGGTAAACCGGTAATCTTCCTTCTTTTCTTTTTCCTGTTCAAACAGGATATGAGAAATCCCAAAATCCAGCAGTTTTATCTGTCCGTTTTCATTGACCAGAATATTGGCAGGTTTTATATCATGGTGTACGACCAGTCCATTATGCGCATATTGCAATGCATCACAAACCTGCGTAAAAAGTTTTATTCTTTGCTGAAGGGAGAGTTTATGTTTTTCGCAATACTCATCAATAGCAATACCTTCAATGTATTCCATGATGATATAAGGAAATCCTTCTTCGGTAATCCCGCCGTCAAAAAGGGTGGCAATATTGGGATGATTGATGCGTGCTAAAATTCTTTGCTCCTGTTTAAACTTTTCTTTAAGGAAGTCAGCATTTTCTCTGATATTTAAAACTTTAACAGCAACCCTCTGTTCAAATTGTCCATCATTTCGTTCGCATAAATACACGTTTGCCATTCCCCCGCGACCGATCTGTTCCACAACCCTGAATTTTCCGAAAGACTGGCCAGGTTTCAGGATCACTTCCTCAAACGATTTTTGCAATTCCCCTTCAATTCGTTCTCCGAGGTTTTTAAAATAACTGTCGGCGCCCGATGAGGCGAGCAAAAGCCGCTTTACTTTTTTGGGCAAACCTTTCTGTTTCTCCAGTTCGGAGCAGTTTTTCTCAAGAAAATCATCCCATTGGTCAGATGGGAGCTCCATTGCCTTTTCAAAAAGTTCTGTGATCCTGCTGTAGTGTATTTCGTTTGCCGACATAAGTATGAATACAGATTAAAGTCAATCCATGACAAAAAAAATGGTTTTGTAAGTTTATTGTTCATTCAGTTCGATATACAACCAGGCTTTTGCCATACTCCAGGATCTTTTCACCGAGGCCGGACTGATATTTAATGTGGATGCGGTTTCTTCTATGGTCATACCGCCAAAAAAGCGGCATTCTACAATAGAAGCCTGTCTTTCATCCTGTATTTCAAGTTTCTTAAGGGCATCATTGAGCATTAAAAGGTCTTCTGCTGTTTTATCAGACAATTCAAATTTGTTTTCTATATCATCAACCGAAAGATCGTGATTATTGCCACCTCGTTTCAATGCTCTTTTTCTTAAGGAAGCATTGACGAGTATTTGTCGCATGGCTCTTGAGGCGATAAAGAAGAAATGCGAGCGGTTTTTAAAATCTGTCTTTCCGGATTGAATGAGCTTGAGGTAGGCTTCATGAACCAAAGCAGTAGTGTTCATGGTATCCATGTCGAAGAACTGAAACCTCAGTTGTTTTGCCCCTTTCCTTAATTCAGTGTAAATTAACGGAAATAACTTATCCAATGCACTTTTGTCACCATTATCATAATCCTGAAGATATTGGGTTATTTCGTTTGTAGATAAGTGATTATCGTGAACCATTGGGAATAAATTAAGTAATAACAGTTTTTGATTTGATTGTTTTATCTATGAGTCCAGTCCGAAAACTCGTTTTCGGAAAAATTCGTGAAAATATCAAGATTTTATCTACCTGAATGTCAGGCATTAAAATCAGTGTCCATTCGTTTAATTCGTGGATAATATACTTTATAGAGTGGACTCATCT
>CAYMLS010000229.1:0-8715 GCA_964390665.1 uncultured Bacteroidales bacterium
GGCAAATATCTTCTGCCATTTTCTTTGAATAATCTGACAATTCATTTTGTTTGTCAGCAAAGCTTTTATCCGCTCTTTGCCAGAATTTACCTATATCATGTAATAATCCTGCTAAAAAAATGATTTCTCTTTTGATGTTATTGCTCTTCATTGGTTTATAATATTTATCGTTTATTTATTTTTCTGCTCCTAATTGTACTTTTTGGTCACCCCATGCACCACCCCATATCCAAAACTTACCCCTTTGCCCAGGCCGATCATGTTGGGCAGGAATACATTGCTGCTGAAGTGCAGGCGGAAGGCGAGGACTTTGCTGCCTTTTATTTTGACGGTTTTCTGCTGAAAGGGCAGTTCAATTTTCAGCGCTATGGGTTTGTCAACCGACCATTCTATCCCTTTGGCAAAACTCAGTATGTTGCCTTTCAGGATCGCGGTAAGCATTTCGCGTCGTCTTTCCTCATCATCATCTTCCATAAAAATTTTATAATTGTTCTGGTTTAGCGCTATCCAGTTATGTATTTTGTACTGAAACATTTTATCCCAAACCTGCATGGTAAACTGGTTGAGGTTCAGGTTTTCGATCTGCATATCGAGTTTTCGGCCGCTAATGTGTAAACTCCAGTCTTTTTGCTGAAAAAACTTATGCACTTCATCAACACCCTGTTCGATACATATTATTCCGGGTTTGCCCCCTATGTTTTTGTATTGTATGAGCGGATACCGGTAAGAAAAACTCTCTTTGCCAAGGTGGTTGTGAAAGAGGATGTTTTCTAATCCGGCTTTCTGCGCCACGGCACCGCGGAAAGCTGGTATTTCGTGCCCCGATAGCTCGCCGTTGAAGTTGATTCGCAGGGTTCTGATCCTTTTTACTGTATCCATATTATGTTTATCATATTTTTTGGGTTTTCATGGTCATGCCGTAAACTTGTTTCCATTCAATGCGAAATAGTTGCCTGCTTTGATGCATCATTCATCAATAGTTTTTTTAGCGTACACACCATCGGTTATTATCCAAAAATTACACGAATCAACACTGTTTTTGGTGATAGATAGGTATTCAGACGGTTAAAAGTGAGGTCTCTAATACGAGTTTTCCATAAAACGTGTTTTTGGAGTTTGCTCCTTGTACAATCTGTGTTAAAAAATATCCGTTTTTTCACAAACATATTCACCATAACTGATCATTTACAATGTGTATATGCAATTTAACATGCTGCAGGTTTTTTCTTCGTTATGGGGGGATTTGTTGCCATTACTTTCCATTTCACTTCTCCCCTTCATTCACATTTATAATTAACAGATAATTCTATTGATGAAAACATTTTGCAATATAAAACAGAATGTAATAATAACCAAATTTATGTATGATTTATTTTTAAAATTTTCTACAAAACTATTTTCCTTAAACATCTTACCTCAATCTGTTCCCCGGTTTCTTCCGTTGGTAAAGCCCGTATTTTGTTCATTCCGGATAGCATAGGCGCCAAAGATGGGTATGACCAGGATCTGCGGATCGGACTTACCATTGGTCTGGGATTTTAGGTGCAATCAGGAGGATTTTTTTGTCGTGGGGCATATCCTGTGAAGATTTGCCTGGGGCGGAATTACAAATTCCGCCCAGCTGCGGTAAGTGGATAATTGGTTTTGGACGGAATTGCCAATTCCGCCCAGCTGTGGGTTTGGTGCGGAATGGCAAATACAGTCTGGTGTGGGAAACAGGAGTAAGTCCCATACCCACATATTCCCAAATTCCAAAACCATTCCCAAATTAGTTGAACATATGCTTTTTTATTACGTTAATGCCTTGAAACAAGTAGGGAGCAAGTGTCCGGGAACTGTTTAGAATGTTGTTTCTCAGTCCGGGCATGTTACTTCCATATTCAACGAATAAACTGGCAACGTGAAAGGAAAAACAGACATACAAAAATTCGGATCATCGCTTTGTGTCTTCGGGCTGGTTCTCTTGTTGTCCCTTTTACCCTGCAAGGTTAGAAATTTTATTGAAGCTGAACTCGGTATTCCGCAAACCGAAGTTCTCAATAAAAACAAAACCACCCTCAGCCATTTCAGTTGCGAGAGGGTTGAAATTTCCGAAAATGCTTTGACTTCTGCCAAGGCATCCATGTTATATTTAATGGATATTGCCATAGGTTCATCCATTTTGGTTTTTGAACAGAAAAATCCTGTTGGCAAATCAATAGGTTCCTACCCTGCGGGAAATCTCACCATTTCATCCATTCCCTTCTATATTTTATACCTTAATATCAAGGTTCACCGATCATCCATTTTTTTATAAGAGAAACAGGAGTCCAAATTTGCATTGTTGAAATTGGATTGTCCATATGTTATTTCAATGGTATGAAGAACTGAAACTGAATCGTGCTGTCTGTTCTCATGGGTAATGGCGCATGTAGTCATCCTCCATCCCTATGTAAATGACAAAAAACAATTTGTTAATCAATAAATCCTAAAAAAATGATGATGAGAAAAAATATTATAATAGCAGGTTTTGCGCTCTTGCTGGGTGCCTGCCAAAGCAATACAAAAAGTGCCAGTGAAACACATGAAGAGATCATAACCATTTTGCAAACAGCGGATATTCATGCTTATCTGAATCCGCACCAGGAGCTTTTTGTTGAAAACGATGAGATCGTATTTAGAAAAGCCGGAGGATTGGCTCATATGAAAACGCTTACCGATAGCATTAAAAATGAAAATCGGGAAGGTACCATACTGATCGATGGGGGCGATTTTTATCAGGGAAGTATTGCCAGCGTTCGTTCGCAGGGCAAGATCTTTCCACCCATCGCCAATGCCATGGGATATGATCTGATGATTCCGGGCAACTGGGAAGTGGTATATGGCAAAAATGCCATGATGGATCTCATGAATGCTTATGAGGCAGAGGTGATCGTTGCCAACATGTTTCATGATAGCGAACCCCACGAAAGATTATTCCCCCCTTATTGGATCACCGAAAAAAAAGGTGTTAAAATAGGTTTTATCGCTTACAATGAGCCGGATATCCCCAAACGCCAAAATCCTGAATTCAGCAAAGGGATAAAGTTTACTCCCGTGGAAGAGAATCTTTCAAAACTTATAACAAAACTTAAAGGAGACGATAAAGTAGATGTATTATTTCTTGTTGCCCATTTTGGTATTTCAAAACAAGTGACCCTGGCCAATAATCCTCTTGCAGAAGGTGTTGATTTTATTTTGGGAAATGATACGCATGAACGTGTCAGAAAACCCATTGAAGGAAAATATGCCAAAGTTGTGGAACCGGGTGCTTTTTCTTCTTTTGTGGGAAAATTAGACCTGAAGATTAAAAACCAGGAATTCGTGGGGTATGATTATGAATTGATCGAGGTTTCACCCGAAAAATACAAAGCCGATCCCACCTTACAACAAATGATCGAAGAGGCTTATCATCCCTATCAGGAGGAAATGGAAACAGTTTTGGGATTTACCAATATGCCCTTGTACCGCTATCTGGTAGTAGAAAACCCCATGGATAATTTTATTACGGATGCATTACTTTGGAAAACAGATGCAGATATTGCTGTATCCAATGGTTTTCGCTTTGGAGTGCCCATTATTCCGGATTCTACCGGTAAAGCAAACATAACCAAGGCCGACCTCAGACGAATGTTGCCCGTTGATGAAAAGATGAAAATAGGAAAAGTAACCGGAAAGCAAATCAAAGACTGGATGGAAAATGAAATAAACAATGTGTTTGCCGCTGATTACAGGGAACGTTTTGGAGGATGGTTGGTGCGATTCTCCGGAATGACATTAACATTTGACAGTTCGAAACCCAAAGGGCAGAGAATTGAGAGCATCACCATACAGGGAAAGCCGCTGGATATAAACAAAACATACACCATGGCATCCTGTAATCGCACAGGAGAACCGTTATCTACGTTGTGCCGGATGAAAGATGCCCGGGAGGTAAGCATTCAGGACTATACCATGCACAAGGCAATAGAGGAATACCTGAAAGAAAAAGGCACCGTAAGTCCAGGGATAGATGGCAGGGCAATTGCTACCGATCTGGGATCAAACGCGTTTTCGCAAATGAAAGAAGGAAATTATATGTTCAGGTAGAATGGGTTTGAAAAGGATTACAACCTAACAGTGCTTGTATGAACCGGGCATGACAAAATTTTTGCCACACACGCACATGATTATAATTCTCGGCATGTAAAGCATGTAGTCAGATTTTTAGCGAGCTCTCCCGCATAAGCGGGACAGGCTATCTGACCTATTTAATCAAATTATAACCAGATGAATATGCAAGTTGATGCATCCGGTTTGATTTTAAAACAGGAATCTCGTAAAAACCGGGATTCCTGTTTTTTTTATTCGTAAAAATTTAATTTAACAGTACAGCCCTCCATTTTTTTTCATGGATATTGTATCGCCGGCTGAAATCATCATCCGTGATACTTGTTGCCCGAATTACCGGGCGCAATTCACACAATACATGCTTTCCGGACGAAAAAGGATTCTTCCCAGGGGGATGTCGGCCTTGCAGCGCATACATTTCCCAAAGTCTTCGGTGCCATACATTGATAAAACACGCTGCAATCCCTGCAACTTGCTTTCTGCCTGCCTGAGCGATGCCTCTGTAACACTTTTGTTGTTGATGGCATCCATTCTTGATATCCTGCCAATAGATGCATCAGGTGCTACCGGCCTGGTGAGTTCTTTGTATTCTTCTATCAACCGTTTGGTTTTCTCTATCTCACTGATGATATTTGCTTTTATATTGTCTTGCTCCATTTTTTTGGCTTTACCGTTTTTTTATGTGCATCTTTTCAATGCTTTTGCAAAGATAAGAAGTTTGGTGGCTGGATGGTAGGATGCGCTGATTGTTGGCTTCCCGAAGAGTATCAGGTTCGTTTTTGGTTCTGTTCATTACCGCATCGTAAAGGGTTTTGTAGATAGGCGGTTGCTTGGGCGATTCTCTTACAATTCTGAATCCCAGATTGCCGGCGGTATGGTTTAGAGATACCGAATCTCTGGCAAATACCTTGATCTTTTTGTAAGAACTGTTAAATCCGCCACCTCTTACGATGATGAACTCGCCTCTTTCCGGTCCTGTGGGGTTCACCTGTGTGGTATCGGGATAAGGACTATAGAAATCTGAGCAGAACTCTTTTACGTTTCCGCTCATATCGTAAGTACCGATCTTGTTTCTTTTCTTTTTTCCCACTTTTTTGGGGTTACTGCTGTTGCCCCCAAAAAATCCACCCCCTTTTGATCCTTCGTACCAGGCCGCTCTTTTTGCTTTCCGGGAACCGCTGTAGGGTTTATCTTTACTTCTTCTGCCACCACGGGCAGCATATTCCCACTCTGCTTCGGTGGGTAAGCGGTGTTCCAACCCGGTCTTTTTTGTCAGCCAGTCGCAATATGCCCCGGCATCTTGTTTTGATATGTGTACCACAGGAAACTCCTCCGGTGCATATTCAAATCCTGCCACTTCTCCCAAAGCATTGCATTTCCAGTTTACACCTTCTTTTTTAACAAGGGGGTTGTCTGTGTTGCCATAACTATTGGGAATGACGTAGCTGAATCCACGTCTTTCGGCAGTGGTTACATAACCCGAATCTTCAATAAAGGTGTTGAACTGTGCCAGGGTAACTTCATACCGTCCAATATAGAATTCAGAAACCTCCACCTGGTGGATGGGTCTGACGTTGGCAGGTGAGAATTCTGCTGTGTCGCCCATCATGAATACACCTTCCTTAACGCGCTTCAGATCTCCCGCCAGATAGTAGTTCTCCACCCGGTCATCATAAGTGCCCATGGCTTTCATAAATGCCTTGGTTTGTGATACGCGGGGCAGTACCAGCAAAAGAATTCCTCCAAAAAATATAAAAATAAAGGTGTTGTACCATATGCGCGACGATACTTTGTACATGGGGTACATGCTTAGGTAAAATACCACCAATGCGATTCCCAGAACGCCTATCAACCCGGAAAGAATATATGGGAAAGCAGTAATGGTTAAACCGGCCAACCAGTAAAGCAGATAGTAAGGGACCAATGCCAGTCCAAACCCTACGGCAAATGGTGAAAGGACAGACATGCAACCCGCCATTCCCTGGTCGGTCATATCCATGGATTCTTTGAAACTGCCGGAAGAATCCCTGCTTCCGGCGGTGAAAGTATCGTAATTTCCTCTGACCAACACTCCGATGGTGCTTATAACAGCTAACACATAATAAAAACCACTCTCCCATGCCAGTCTGGGTAAAACGTTTCCCGAGGTGTCCATACCCATTACACCAACAATGAATATCAACCCAATCAGCAATATCAACGACGCATTGATAAGGACAAAAAGGATGGAGAATATTCCTGTTTTTACCTTTTTCTGTTTTTTTTCGGGTTTTTTCTCGTCTTCTGATCCGGACAGGTTTTGCCGGGTATCATTTGCATCGGTGTTCTCTTGCCCTGAAGGGGTGTTGTCGTTTCTGTTGTTTGAATTACCTTCATTTTCCGGTAAGGACTTGTCTTTTCCGTCTTCCATTTTGGTGCAGTTTTTTTTGTGATTGACTTTTAATTTTTTGCTTTTGCTGAAGCAATAAAGATCAAACAAAAGGGAAAACCTTATCCCATTCCGAAAGAGAGCATTCATCCCGTTGTCCTCTCCTTTTATTTTCACATTTGTTTGAAACCGCGCCAAAGTTATAAAAAACCTCGAATTATCTTAATATTTTGAAATATTGATTGCCTTTTGTTGAAAAAAAAATGCCAAAGACAGCTAAGGACTGATTTTGCTGGTTTGGAAGTGGGAGGGGGAGTAAAAAAAGACAGAATGCATTCCGGAGTTGGTGTAACCGAACCCTTTGACGCATTCTGCCTGGCGAAGAGAAAAACGTAAAACCTGGTGGTGGTTTTACTTGGAAATGGAAACTACGGGCAAACGTTTCATGTTTATAGCTGAGCTTTGATCTTTGTTACCATACCGCCCAGGTCGTCTTTCCTTGTGAG
This sequence comes from uncultured Bacteroidales bacterium, assembly GCA_964390665.1. Classification (GTDB taxonomy): domain Bacteria; phylum Bacteroidota; class Bacteroidia; order Bacteroidales; family UBA7960; genus SKVR01. The sequence goes on from CAYMLS010000229.1 coordinate 7,003, forward strand.
TTTTTCAAGCACTTCTTTGCTGTTGGCATCGATCACCAGCATAAAACCGGTTTTTTGGTTGTCTTTGTAGATATCAGCTATGCCCAGATCTTTGGCCAGTGTAAGTGATTCTTTTTTGGTATCCTCACTGGTAAGATCGAACGTATAGAACCGGATATTCTGATTGCCTTCAAATTCACCGGGAAGTGCTTTTACATCAGATGCCATGGCTTTGCATGCTCCGCACCAATCGGCGTGAAATTTAACAGCAATGACAGATGATTTTTTTTCTTCTGATCCTGCCTGTGCAAGGAAAAATAAACCGGCAGTGAGTAACATGGCCATACTTAATGTGATTTTTTTCATAATGGATGTTTTTTAATGAATTAAATTGTAAATTATTGATTTCACCTCCTTTTAGGATGGTTGATTTTGATTGTTATGTACCTTAGTAGGCAAATTGACGGATTACTGACAGTGGTCTTCAAAAAAATCCGATAAAATGTTTTAAACAGGTATTCAGGTGCTTATGACCGCCTCAATCAAATTATAAAAACATCAAAGTGTCCACTCCGAAAATTCGTTTTCGGAAAAATTGACTTCGTCGAGCCTACGGTTCGTCTAATTTGCGGGCAATATACTTTTTAGTGTGGACGCATATATGCAATTGTATTACTGAGTACAGTCTAAAAACTTGTTTTTAGACATTAGTGTAAATTTTGTTTTGTTTTATATTGCTGAATTACAGGGAATTAAATTCGTATAAATTTGTGTAAAATTGTGGACAAATACTTTTTTTACTGGACTCATTAATCTAATGTTGCTAATACCAATGTCATTTACAAGTGAAATTATGATTCTTTTCTTTTAGCAAATAAGGGTTCCCCCAAATCCCCTATCTTTGCAAATAAATTGCAAAACAACGGTTTATGAAAAAACTTGCTATTGGAGTTGATGATTTTAAAAAACTAAGAGAGAAAGATGCTTATTTTGTTGATAAAACAGAATTTATCTCACAGGTAATAGAAGATGGTTCTGATGTTCTGCTTTTCCCCCGTCCCCGCAGATTTGGCAAGACCCTCAATATGAGCATGCTCAAATACTTCTTTGATATTGAAAATGGAGAAGAAAACCGGAAATTGTTTGAAGGTCTTGAGATTACTCAAAGTCATCATTTTGAGGAGCATCAGGGGAAATACCCGGTGATTGCTTTGAGTTTGAAGTCTTGTAAGGGGATAGATTACAAAGAGGTAATGGTTCAAATAAAATCAGTTTTAGGAAAAACTGTTCAGGATACTTTGAAAATATTGGATTTTGAGCAGATTTCCGAAAGTGCCAAAAATAAACTTACTGATATCAAGATTGAAAATGCAAACGAGGCAACACTTGCCCAAACCCTTTATATACTTAGTTCTGTTTTGCATGAGCAAACCGGAAGGAAAGTCATCATCCTGATTGATGAATATGACACCCCTGTCCATGAATCCTATCTCAATGGTTTTTACGATAAGGTGGTAAGGTTTCTGAAATTATTACTTGGCAATGCTCTCAAAGGCAATGAGCATCTGCAAAAAGGGATACTCACAGGTATATTAAGGGTTTCCAAAGAGAGCATGTTTAGTGATTTGAATAATGTAATGGTTTATTCTGTATTGTCTAAGGATTACAGTGATGCGTTTGGTTTTACACAAAAAGAAGTAGATCAAATACTGAATAATTATGATTTAAGTCACT
>CAYMLS010000230.1:0-8685 GCA_964390665.1 uncultured Bacteroidales bacterium
CGAATTGATACTAATTATAATGCCTGATATTCAGATAAATAAAAACATGGTAATTGCACGAATTTCTCCGAAAACGAGTTTTCGGATTGGTCTCATTTGTAAAAATAAATCATGAACCTATAAACCGAGCATGACAAAAATTTTGACCCGGTTCTACTGAGCATTCCGAAGTACACGCGCATGATTATAATTCGCGGCATGTAAAGCATGCAGTCAGACTGTTAGCGAGCTCTCTCGTTGGAAAAAACGAGAACCGAATTAATCAAATTATAAACAGATGAACAAATTTTACAAATACCATGGCGCAGGAAATGATTTTATTATCATGTACGATGAAAACGCCAATATTTTCAACCACATTTCTGACCCACAAATGTTGATATCTGCACTTTGCCACCGAAGGTTTGGGATTGGCGCCGATGGTCTCATGTTGTTGCAAAATGATGAAAAATATGATTTTAAAATGGTTTATTTTAATTCAGACGGACAGCGGGGTACCATGTGCGGAAACGGGGGGCGTTGCCTGGTTAAATTTGCTTTTGATAGCGGAAAGGTGAATCATTCAACCCGTTTTTTGGCTTCCGATGGTATGCATGAGGCAAGTGTTCTGGAAAACAACGGCAGGGAAAGTATCGTTTCTTTGGGCATGAATGATGTGAAAGATCCGGAGCATCAGGGAAATACATTTATCCTCAATACGGGTTCTCCACATCTGGTTCTATTTGTTCAGGACCTGCATGGCATGAATGTTTATGAGGAAGGGCGAAAGATACGTTATTCTCCGGAATGGGAGAAAGATGGTATCAATGTGAATTTTGTAGAAGTAACAGAAGATCAATTGTTGATAAGAACCTATGAAAGAGGGGTTGAAAATGAAACATGGGCTTGTGGCACTGGTGTTACTGCGGCTGCTATTGCCGCCCATGCCGCGGGTGTAAAAAGGGATAACAATGAATATACTTTACAGGCGAAAGGTGGCACGCTCAGGGTGAATTTTGATTATACACCGGATCGTATTTATAAAAACGTAAAATTAACCGGGCCGGCGGTGAAGGTTTTTGAAGGAGAATCAGACCTGGATAATTTTTTGGCACGTTAGCAAGATCATTTTCTTTCCCATTTATTCCTTTTGGTTTCTTTTTTAAGCAAAACGAAGGGATCTGATATCACTAAATGATTATTTTTGTGAACCGAGCCATGACAATGATTTTGACACACACGCGAATGATTATAATTCGCGGCATGGTAAAACATGTAGTCAGCGTATTGGCAAGCTCGCCGTAAGAAAAGAACGGGGACCTATTTAATCAAATTATAAACAGGAAAAAAATATGCAGGTACTCAAAGGAAAGATCATTGAACTAAGGGCGATGGAACCCGCAGATATTGATCTTTTATATGATTGGGAGAATGATACTGAAACATGGAATTATTCCAATACGTACACACCTTTCTCCCGGTTTTTCTTAGAACAGTATGTGCTCAATTCCAATGCAGATATTTTTACCGATAAACAACTCAGGTTGATGATCGTAAACAATTTGCGACAAACAATCGGTTGTATCGACTTGTTTGATTTCGATGCTAAAAACCGGAGAGTAGGTTTGGGCGTGTTGGTTGCAAAACCTTTCAGGATGAAAGGATATGCTTCTGAAGCATTGGATGTTACGATAAATTACGCACAAAAGGTATTGAACCTTCATCAATTGTATTGTAATATAACTTCTGATAACCCGGGCAGTGTTCGTTTGTTTACTGGTAAAGGGTTTCAGAAATGTGGCACCAAAAAACACTGGTTACTCGATAATCAGCAAAAATGGTTGAATGAAGAAATGTATCAACTCATATTTATGCAATAATCTAAATATCAATGAGTAAAGCAACAACGAAAAAAAGTAAAAATAAACGGAAGCCTTTCTGGCTCAAGGTCGTTCTATCGGTTTTTTTGATTATCATTCTTGCCGGTGGATATGCAGGATATAAACTCTACAATGCTATTTATCAACCTAATATTTTTTTGGGTGAAAGAACAACTACCCATATTTTTATCCCCACAGGCAGCGATTTTAATCAGGTGAAAAATATTTTGTATGAAAACGGTATGATTATCAACAGCAATTCTTTTGAATGGCTGGCTGAAAAAAAGAACTACAAAAATCACATTAACCCTGGCAGGTATCTGATTCATGAAGATATGGGAAATAACGATCTGATCAATCTTTTAAGATCCGGTCAACAAGACCCTGTGATGCTTACCTTTAATAACATACGAACAAAAGAAGAACTGGCCGGAACGATCGCAAAACAGATCGAAGCGGATTCTGTTAGTATTGTTCAGTTGCTGAGTGATGCTAATTTCCTCCAAAATTATGAATTGACAACGGAGACTTCCAAAATCATCTTTATCCCCAATTCCTATGAACTTTATTGGAACACCAATGCTGAGCAACTGTTTGACAGAATGTGGAAAGAGTACAGCAGTTTCTGGAATGAAGACAGGTTGCAAAAAGCGGAGAAACTAAACCTTACACCGGCAGAGGTTTCCACGCTTGCTTCCATTGTGCAGAAAGAAACATCCAAGAGTGATGAATTTGGAAAAGTGGCAGGGGTTTATGTCAATCGCCTGAAAAGAAATATGCCTTTGCAGGCAGATCCTACCGTTATTTATGCCGTTGGCGATTTTAATATCAGAAGGGTCTTAAACAAACACCTTGCTATCGATTCTCCTTACAATACGTATATGTATGCCGGTTTACCCCCGGGTCCTATTGCTTTGCCCGAACCACGCGTAATAGATGGTGTACTTAACCCCGAAGATCATAATTATCTTTATTTTAGTGCTAAACCTGATTTTTCGGGATATCATGCCTTTGCTACTACTTACAGGCAGCACCTTATCAACGCCAGAAAATACCAGCAAGAGCTCAATAAAAGAAGAATCATGAGATAATTCATCTCTTCGGAAAACAATTCAGATCAAACCCGGATTTGTACTGATATCATTAGTGAAACCTTTAAATCTGACCATATAATGAAAATAAAGTTTGGAACCGACGGATGGCGTGCTGTCATTGCAAAGGATTTTACAGTAGAAAATGTGGCTAGGGTAGCTCAGGGAACTGCCAACTGGCTCTTACAAAATCAGGAAAACCCTTCTGTAATTATCGGCCATGATTGCCGCTTTGGTGGCGAACTGTTTTGTGACACCATTGCCAGGGTTATGCTAAATAATTGCATCAAAGTATACATGGCAGACGGTTTTGTTTCCACGCCCATGATATCACTGGGTGTATTGAAATTCAAAACTGATCTGGGTATCGTCATCACTGCCAGTCACAACCCTGCGGAGTATAATGGATACAAATTAAAAGGTTCCTTTGGTGGTCCTTTACTCGAAAAGGAGATCAAAGAAGTGGAAGAACTTATCCCCGATAATCATAACATTCATATCGATGCGATTAAAACTGATGAGTTTGAGGAGAAAGGACTTCTTGAAAAGATCGACCTTGAGACCTTATATTGCAACTATCTTGAAGAAAAATTCGATCTTCAGTCGATCAGAAATGCTGAGTTTCAATTTGCTTTTGATGCCATGTATGGTAGCGGTCAAAATGTAATGCGCAGACTTTTCCCCGATATCACTTTGCTGCATTGCCAAAGACAACCTCTTTTTGATGGTATTCCTCCCGAACCTTTGATGAGAAATTTGAACGAATTTTCAGAAGTGATAAAACTTTCGGAAAATATTGACTGCGGATTGGCCGTTGATGGTGATGCCGACAGGATCGCGCTTTTTGATTCAAGGGGAAACTACATCGATTCTCATCATACCATGTTGCTGCTTATTCATTACCTGGTAAAGTATAAAAAACAAAATGGAAAAGTTGCCACGGGCTTTTCTTCTACCGTAAAAATCCCTAAACTTTGTAAACACTATGGATTGCCTCTTGAATTTGTGAAAATTGGTTTTAAACATATCTGTGAACTGATGCTTACCCAGGATATTCTGATGGGGGGAGAAGAATCGGGAGGTATTGCTGTTGCTGGTCATATTCCGGAAAGAGACGGCATTTACAACGGATTGGTGATTTGGGAAGCAATGGTTTCCACCGGCATGTCGCTTACCGATCTGATCGAGGAAATATATGCCATTACCGGAATTTTTGCCTTTGAAAGAAGAGACTTGCACATTCCGCAAAAAGATAAAGAAAGAATTGTTTTCAATTGCGAAAACGACTTGTACGATTCGTTTGGTCCCTACAAGGTAGAAAGGGTGGAGACACTCGATGGTTTTAAATATTTTTTTAATGACCACGAGTGGCTGATGATCAGACCCTCAGGTACCGAACCTGTTTTGAGAACATATGCCGAATCTTCAACACAGCAGAAAGCACTGGCAATTCTGGATCACGGATACGAAACAATTATGAAAGAATAGCTGGGTTCAAATGATCATTTCTTCTCCCAAAATCAGGGTCATTTTCGTTTTTTTTATCATCCTTTCTTCTTTGCATATTTTTGGAAATGGTGAGTTTGTGCATGATTCTGTTATGGAAAATGTACCAGACAGGAGAAAATTATCGCTGGTTTCCACTGCGCATGTTGTCGGATATGGTACATCGCTTTTGTTTTTGAATGAGGCATGGTATAAAAATTACCCACGTTCCTCTTTTCACTTTCACAACGATTGGCAGCAATGGTTGCAAATGGACAAGGCCGGACATGTTTTTTCTGCTTATCAGTTGAGCAGGTTTGGTTTTTACTCTTTTCGCTGGGCAGGTACAGACCATACAAAAAGTGCCTTATGGGGAAGTATATCAGGGAGTGTTTTTCTTACTACTGTGGAAATACTGGATGGCTTCTCAACTGAATGGGGTGCATCGGTGCCTGATTTCGCTGCCAATACACTGGGGGCATTATTATTTGCAGGACAGCAAATTCTTTGGCAGGAGCAAAAAATCACCCTCAAATACTCTTATGGAAATTCTTCTGAGGCAACGTATCGGCCCGATCTTTTGGGTAATAATCTACCCGAGCGAATCCTGAAAGACTACAATGGCATGAGAATCTGGATATCAGCAAATCCGGCTTCCTTCATGCCCTCAAAGGATTTTTTTCCACCATGGCTGAATGTTTCTGTGGGTTATGGTGCTGCCGGTATATTGGGTGGTGTTTCCAATCCTGAGGTTTACAACAATACTCCTTTGCCTGCACTCAACAGATACCGGAGGTTTTTTATCTCTCCGGATATCGATCTTGCGCGCCTGAATACTCCTTATCCTTTTTTAAACAAGGTTCTCACAACAGTGAATATGATTAAAATCCCGGCACCGGCTCTCGAATATAATGCTGAGCAGGGTCTCGTTTTTCACTGGATTTTATTCTGATTTCTTTAATCTCTAATATCTTTTGGATAATATCTTCAAAAAAAATCTCTGTCAACTATATTTTGCTGATCATAATTCGTACCGAATCATCAAAGTTTACCGGAAGTCAAACCATATTTTGATAGGATGGGTTTCTTCTCCCTTATGTCCGCTATGAACCCCTTGCTGACCTGAGGGGCCCAAATGAAACGGTTTTTTGAATTTTGTACCGATGGCAGGTATCTCATATAAGAAGGAGATATCGCCATCAGGAAAAGGGGGATGAGTGCCACCTAAAACATTTTGCGGTTTTCCGGGGGTGAATAGTTGCAGGTAAAGATTGGGTGTGGATGAAATGATGGAAAAAGGAGATTCGGTTGTTTCCATGATCGCCCAGTATAGGTTGCCATGATACCCTTTGAATTCAGGATAAATAAGATTGTTGAAACTTTCACCTGTTATCGTATTGTTGTAATCTTTGCTCCAAAAACCCATAGTGCTGCCCTTCAGGCGGTTTTTCCAAACCCGGTAGGGTCCGCTACCCATCCACCGGATGCTTTTGCTCTTTTCTTCCGGGTATTGAAACGAAACACCAAAATAATCAAATTTTGCCCTCAACTGGTTCAGCAGATCAGCTTCAAGCATCAGGATTCCTTGTCTGTCGAGTTTCCACTTCATTTTTCGTGTCGGATGATCTGTATGTATTTCCAAAATAAAATCACCTTCATCAGTCAGTTGCCATTGGGTTTCGCTTATTTCCATATCCACACCGGTAATTCGCGGTCCACCACTAAAAGAAAGCGGTCCGTTACCATTCATGACCGATACGATGCTTCCATCCTCGCGTGAGAAAGATATTTGTAGTTCTTTTACCTTTACGTTCAGTGTTTTCTCTTCCTCATTTACTGAAATATCCGCTGTCTCAGATGTGGATATCTCTTTCAGGATTTCTGCCGCTTTTTCATGGGGTTGCTTCACTGGCCAGCTCCATGTATACAATTCTTTTCCGAATTTATCAAAGGCACTAAAATAAAAGATATCTGCCTCATTGACCCAATCACCGGTCTCAATATTGATTTGTGCTGTTTCACCTGGGTCGGCATTAGGACCTTGCGCCTCTCCGGAAGCAATGATCTCTTCGGCATCGTCATAAATATGATGACGGGTGGCTTTCCATGTGAGCGAACACGCATTTAAATTGGTATAAATATATTTATTGGTTAACCTCAACCGACCGTTCCAGTGTTTATTGATCACAACAGGTTCTACTTGCACCGGCGACCATATTTCTTTGATGGTGAAAAAACTACCTTCTTTTTGCCTGTGAGGTCCGAGAATACCATCAGGAGCGTGGTCTCCATCGCTGTCGTAAACAGTACCTTCTTTATCGGTACGTAAAACGGCCTCATCAGAGAATACCCACAGAAACCCTCCTGCATGCAAAGGAGATTTCTGATAGTGTGTCCAATACTCATCCAATCCTGCTCCATGTCCACCATCATATAATCCATGCAAAAATTCTGTTGGCATAAACGGATCGTTGCCGTTATTGAATTTGGCAGCAGCGTAATCAAAAGCGGGATAATGGTGCAGATCCATACCGTTTTTCAACATCCAGGGATACAAAACAGGCCTTTCCTGCAGGTCATGGACATAAAAATATTTTTCATTGGCAAGGTCCCAACCGCCTTCGTTTCCGTTATTCCAAATGACAACACTGGGATGGTTGTGGTCGCGCCTTACAGTAGACCGAATTACTTTGGGTCCAACAATGGTGTCGTAACCGTCCTGCCATCCGGCAATTTCGTTGAGTACAAATAAACCCAGAGAATCGGCGATTTCCAGAAAACGTTTGTCAGGAGGATAATGTGACATCCTCACGGCATTCATATTCATCTCTTTCATGAGCAATATGTCTTCCAGATGATTCTCTTCGCTGAGTGCCCTGCCGGTTTCAGGGTAAAAAGAATGCCGGTTTACACCTTTAAAAACAACCTTTTCTCCATTGACATAAAATCCGTCATGTTTTCTTAGTTCAACGGTACGAAATCCGGTTTTTTCAGTTAATTGGTGCACAACCTCGTCTTTTTCAAACAATCTTATTTTTAGATCATATAAAACGGGATCTTCCGGGTTCCAGGATTGTACCTGACCAAAATTGCCTTGTATGAAAACTTCTTTCTGCCCTTTTTCCAGCGCGAAGGTAAGTGTGTTTCCCTGTTTGTTGCCATCGGTATCAAACAAATCAATCTCAACAGAACCATTTCTGCCAATGTCATTGAGTTCGAGTCGCAGATTCAAATCCCCGTTTGCCCTGGCATCGGATGCGATGTGGCTGATATGAGTTTCTGGCAGTACTTCCAGATATACAGGTCGAAAAATGCCTCCAAATATCCAGTAGTCGGCCTGGCGCTCTGCTTTGTTGACTGATTCATTTGCCGAATGCTTGGCAACCTCTGCTTCCAATGTATTGGTTTTCCCATATTCCAGAAGCTTGCTGATGTTGTAAGTGAAACGATAAAAAGCCCCCTGGTGAACAGGCCCTGCCAATTTACCATTAATTTTCACGCGGGTGTCGGTCATGGAACCTTCAAAAACAATGTGTATGGTTTTTCCTTTCCACGCACGTGGAACTTCAAATGTATGCCTGTAAGTTCCGGTTTCTTTATGCAGCGTTCTGTTTTCATTTCTCCAGTCATGACCGTAATTATAATTGCCAAACCCTTGCAATTCCCACTGAGAAGGAACGTTAATTTTTGTCCATTCTCCGCTTTTTCTTCCCTCAGAACAATAAAAATCCCATTCCACTGTGCGGGCAGCATCTTTTCCTGAAAGATAGATAATTTGCGTTTCCTGTGCTGACATCATTGGGGAAAGCAATAAGAATAAGGCAATCATAAATAACTGTCTCATGAATTTCATTTTAATATGTATTTTTAAATTACAATTGAGTCAACGCCGGAAAATCGCTTTCGGAAATTGACTTTGTCGATCTTTGGTTTGTGAAAATATTATATGTTTAATTGATTGAATATCAATTGCTAAATTTAGTGTCAATTGGCTTCGCTTAGATTACGGTTCGTGTAATTTGTGGACAATATACTTTTTATAGTGGATTCATAAATTGAAGTGTGAAATTAGTATTTTTTCTTTATTTGTGAAGGGAGTTTCAAAAGATAAACCAAATAAATTCCATGAATTTAATACAGCATTTTAAACCTTTTCATTTTTGAAAAGTCTTACCTTTGGATTTAAAAGCATTGGTTTCTGAATGCCTCTTTTCCCGCATGAACCAGATAAAGATATTACGTCTGTGTTT
>CAYMLS010000231.1:0-8668 GCA_964390665.1 uncultured Bacteroidales bacterium
CGCTTTTGAAGCATGTGTATGCACAATATCGGGTTGAAAACTTCGAATGAGTTGTCTGATTTTTTGAAAAGCTTTATAATCATCAACTGGCGATATTTCTCTTCTCATCTCAGGTATGATCAACGGTTCAATACCCAGTTGCTGAACGATGAATTCAGAGTTCTTTTCGCTGGGATCATTAGGACCTCCAACGAGAAGGGTCTCAAATCCATTGTCCATATATCTGGACAGGTAAGCCGCATTATATGTAGGACCGCCCAGATTGAAACGGTTTAATATGCGTAAAATCCTTGGCATTTGATGATTTACTTTACTTTAAAAACGAAAACAGCGGCAATATTACAAAAAAATAAAACCCGGCAGCCCATAAAACTGTATTAGTGTGTATGATATTTTTGATACCAATGTTGAAAAACGATGATACTCCATACCTGTGCATGAATATCAGCGGGTTTTAACGAAAACAGCTTTTTCTTCAAATTGTTAATAACTTTCGGTTCAAAAATGCCTTGTTGCTCAATAAACCCCTCATGCAACCACTCATTCATGATCTTATCTTTCAGTTCTTTTCTGAACCATGACAATAGCGGTACCTCAAAACCTTGTTTCGGGCGGTCATACAATTCCACTGGCAAAACATCCCTGAACGCATCACGAAGCATTTTTTTTCGTTGGTTTTGATCTATTTTGTATTCAGATGGTAATGAAAAAACAAAATCCACCACCTGATGATCGAGAAAAGGAACGCGAACTTCCAGTGAATTGGCCATGGACATGAGATCTACCTTTGTAAGCATATCGTTGGGCAATACAAGTTGCATATCTGTAAGTAAAATTTCCTCCATGCCCTCCCCTTCCTGAAATGCCTTCAATATGGTGCTTTTTCGCTGCTGATAATCAGCATTGCTGGATTTATTTTTGAGAAGGGCAACAGGATGTTCCTCTGTACTTAGCGAAGCCCATCTCCAGTATCTTTCGTTTGCCGGCATATTTGCCCCTTCACCAAACCTATGCAATTGTCTTGCCCTGTTTGCCAGCATATTACTTCTTGATTGAGGCACAAGATCAAAAATGGGATATAACTTTTTCAGAAGATTTACTTTGGCACCTCCTGCATGTGCCATCCAATGTGCCATATGCTTGTTGTATCCCGCAAACATCTCATCGGCACCATCTCCTGACAGGGCTACAGTTACCTGCCTGCGTGTATGCCGGCTGAGGATATAAACTGCCAGCGCTGATGAATCCGCAAACGGTTCGTCAGTATAATCCAGCACGTCATACAAACAATCCAGCAAATCGTTGTTTGTAAGAGAAAAAACAGTATGATCTGTTTTGTGCATGTTTGCCACCAGGTTGGCATAACGGGTTTCATCAAACATGGGTTCATCACGAAAACCAATGGAGAATGTTTTCAGGTTTTTAACGTGTCTGGAAGCAAGCGCCACAATGATACTGCTGTCAATTCCGCCACTCAGAAATGCACCCAGAGGGACATCAGAAACAAGTCTTTTTACGACGGATGCTTCCAGTTTCTCCTGAAGCATTTTAAGAGCACCCTGGTAAGATAAAGACGGCCTTGTTTGCGTACTTTCTTTTTCCAAGGAATAGTAATTTCCTTCCTTAACCTCCCCATTTCTGATTTTTAAAAAAGAACCCGGCAATAGCTTAAATACATTTTGATAGATGCTCCAGGGAGCCGGGATGTAATTCAACTGAAAATAAATCCTTAAGGAAACATGATCAATATCACGTGGAAAATCAAGGGCCATCAATGCTTTGAGTTCAGAGGCAAAAATCAGGTGGTTTTGATCCTTGAAAAAATAAAGGGGTTTAATACCAAACCGGTCGCGAACCAGCAGAAGGGTATGCTGCTTTTGGTCGTACAATGCAAAAGCAAAAAAACCATTGAGTTGACTTAATCCCTCCTCCCCTTTCTCTATTAACCAGTAAAGAAGAACTTCGGTATCAGAAGTGGTTTTAAAAGAATACCCTTTGTTTTTCAACTCCCTGCGCAGTTCCCGGTAATTATAGATCTCACCGTTGAATACAAGTGTATAGCGTCCGGAAGAATCTTTGAAGGGTTGGTTGGCAGCATCAGAAGTATCGATAATTGAAAGGCGGCTATGCCCCAATGCTGCAGAAGAAAAACAAACGTGATCCTGAACCTCAGGGCCACGTTTGCTTAGTAAATGCGTTGATTTTTGGATGAGCGATTTTGTTTCTTTTGTAAGATCACCAAAAAAATATGCTCCACAAATACCGCACATGAAAGAAAATTATGTTCAAAATTTATTCATACAACACGATACACTTTCTTCAACACATACCGCAAAACTTTCTGCTATGGCGAAAAAGCGAACCGCTTGAAAATTTAAAGGTGGATCACCTCATCGTACGCTGCTGCTGTAGCTTCCATCATGGCCTCACTCATGGTGGGATGTGGATGTACTGATTTAATAATTTCATGACCGGTGGTTTCCAGTTTACGTGCCACCACCGCTTCAGCAATCATCTCGGTTACATTGGCACCTACCATATGCGCTCCGAGCAATTCACCATATTTGGCATCAAAAATTACTTTCACAAAACCGTCTTTAACACCTGCAGCACTGGCTTTACCAGAGGCTGAGAAAGGAAACTTCCCTACTTTCACTTCATATCCGGCTTCTTTAGCAGCTTTTTCGGTATATCCAACGGAGGCAACTTCGGGGCTGCTATAAGTACATGCGGGTATATTGTTGTAATTGATGGGCTCCGGGTGTTGCCCTGCAATTTTCTCTACACAAATAATACCTTCTGCCGATGCCACATGCGCCAGTGCCTGTCCGGAAACAACATCACCTATGGCGTAATAACCTTCCACATTGGTGCGGTAAAACTCGTCTACTACAATTTTATCTTTCTCTGTTTTGATACCAGTTTCTTCCAGTCCGATGTTTTCAATATTGGTTTTGATGCCCACAGCAGACAAAACAACATCGCACTCAACAACTTGCTCTCCTTTGGGGGTTTTGATGGTTACTTTGCATTGATCTCCAGAGGTATCAACGGACTCAACAGAAGATTTTGTCATGATCTTCATCCCCGCCTTTTTGAAAGAGCGCTCCAGTTGTTTGGAAGCATCCTCATCTTCAAGGGGTACAATGTTGGGCAAATACTCAACGAGTGTTACCTTTGTACCAATAGCGTTATAAAAGTAAGCAAACTCCGACCCTATGGCTCCGGATCCTACAACAACCATTGATTTGGGTTGTTTTTCCAGCACCATTGCTTTTCTGTAACCAATGATTTTTTTGCCGTCCTGTTTCAGATTGGGCAATTCGCGGGAGCGTGCTCCGGTGGCAAGGATAATATGTTTGGCAGTATATTCGGTTGTTTTTCCATCTTCACTTTTCACTTCCACTTTCTTACCAGGAAGCACCTTTCCCAATCCACTGATATGATCAATTTTGTTCTTCTTAAATAAATACTGTACCCCTTTGCTCATTCCGCCGGCTACTTCACGACTTCTTTTCACCATTGATGCCAGATCTGCGCTGGGCTTTGTATCCAGACTTATTCCATAGTCATTGGCATGATTAATATATTCAAAAACATTGGCACTTTTAAGCAATGCTTTGGTAGGTATACATCCCCAGTTGAGGCAAACTCCACCCAACTCAGCCTTTTCAACCACACCGGTTTTCATGCCTAATTGCGATGCCCTGATAGCAGCAACATAACCTCCGGGACCACTACCCACTACAATTACATCATAATTCATATTCGTTGATATTTAGGATTTGTATTTTTTTGATTGCGAAATTAAAAAATTTAGCGCTTTTTCATCGTTAAAACTGAGAATATTTTTCGACGGAATACTCTTTTGAAAAAGAAAACGAACATATATTACCCATGATCCGTATAAATCTTTTTCCTTTGGTTGCCATTTTTCATCACCACCTGGCAGAGCAAACACTTTTTTAGTTATTTCTAAGGATATCCGGGAATTCCCGTTGATTGTTTGCCAATCATTGCATGTAAGATTTGCTTTTGTTTTGCATGTTGCGGTGATGGCAAATTTCCCCAATCAGATCAGGATTTTTTTCTATCGCATTTCCCACAACAAGCAGATCAGCTCCTGCATCCCATAAACCAAGTGCAATATCAGCACGGGTAATGCCACCTCCTATGATAAGGGGCAGATCAATATTCTGTTTTACCTTGCTGACCATATCCCTGCTGATGGGTTTACCAGCTCCGCTACCAGCATCTATGTATATTAGTTTCATCCCCAACATTTCACCAGCCATGGCAGTACAAACTGCTATATCAGTTTTATCGTGAGGAATGGGCATCGTATTGCTGATGTACTGCACCGAAGTAAGTTTCCCGCTTTCCACAAGCATGTATCCGGTTGAAATGATCTCCAACCCGGAACTCTGTAAAAAAGGAGCCGCTGTAACATGATTCCCTATGAGTAGTTCCGGATTTCTTCCGGATATAAGACTTAGCAACAAAATGCCATCTGCATGTTTGCTGATTTGCATTGTACTGCCCGGAAAAATCACAACCGGTACAAAAAAGCGCTCTTTGATAAGTCTTAGTGTCTGGTTAAAATGATCCTGAGTAATTAAACTTCCCCCTACAAAAACATAATCTACCTTGTGTAAATTAACCATATAGGAGAGTTGATCCAAATAATCAGAAGATATTTTATCGGGGTCGATAAGAACTGCCAACTGCTTCCAATTGTTTTTTGCCGCAACTGTAATTTTTTGATAGATAATACTTTGCATGTATATACCTGTGTAGAATTCTTTTTAAAGTTTTTTTTCAGATAACTTGTTTTCAGTTATTTATGTCTTTTGTGTCTGGCAAAAGTTATTGATTGTATTTGCATGAACTTATTAATAATTGGAGAAAAAAAACAATTGCTACATTATTTGGGTCTTTAAAACATCAGAAAACAATAAGTAAACTATTGTTTTTCAGAGGCGAAACCCTTACTTGATCTTTCTCATCCTGCACACTCCCCAAAAACAGTGTTTTTGTACAAACATGCATTTTGTATTGATTTCCTGAAACAATCCAGGTAATTTTTTAGTCTGTTGCAAAAACAGGCAATAAGTATGATTTATCTTTTTGCCAAAACCTGTTGACTTTACACAAAAGTAAGAAATTTAACGGGCAATGGCATAAGCAAGGATATAATCATCGACCATCTGGTATTGTATGGGGATGGTTTGTTTGATATCGTCGTGTGAAATCGTACCATAAACCAATCCTCTTTCCTGACTATCAAAAGGAGCGATATAAATGTGGTCCTTAAAAAGGATGTCACGTTTCCCGTGAAGTTTGTAAAGTGTTTCTTTGGCTGCCCATATGATATACAAGGATTCAAGGGAAAGCTTTCCGTGCGATTCATTTATCTCACGTTCATTCAAAAACTTATGACTGATGCGTTGGATTTTCCCTTCGATTCTCTCTATATCAATCCCCACCGAATAAACCGGGCTGGCGATCAATGCCGAATACTTACCGCTGTGCGACACCGAGATATGCCTGACACCATTGTTGAGAAATGGTTTCCCGTATTCATCGTAGGTAATGGCACTTAATTCATTATCATTGACTAAGTAGGGAAGGATAAGCCGGTAACTCAACCAGTGCTGCTTGCGGGTGGGTGTTTTGAGGTTGGAAAAAATCTCTTCCTCATCGTTTGACAACCGTATTTTTGAATACAGCTCCTCAACGCTTTCATTGATCTCCCAGATGCCAATGGAGGCATCATGCTCAAATTTTTTTAAAAAAAGACTCATTTCTTTACTTTTCGACTGGATATATGAAAACGAAAAACTCAACTGAACCTTTCATATCCGGTAATGAACCATAAATCGATAATTCAGAAATATATAATATTTTCAAAGCTTATCAACAACTTCAGACCTTTTTTTCAACAACTGTTTAAATCTTAAAAGGCATGCAAAATTATAAAAAAAATGAACCCTGCAGGCAGAATTTCTGCAAATCTGATTAAAATGAATACCCAAAGCAGTAATTTCAATCAGGATATTCAGAAATAAACCTCTTTCAATCAGCGGGTATGCGCTTAAAAAGAACAATTCTTTTTTTGTGTCAGTTATTTAACTTTCAATCAAAAAAACAGGTGAACTTTTTATTTAATTGGTTGTCTGTTTATAAAATAGCTTGTCAATACTAAGCGTCAAATTTAGACAGAAAGTATTACATTTGCAAATCAAATAATTTTAAACATAATTTTCAATGGAAAACGTTTTAACAGAAACTCAATTACCCTATAAAATTGCAGATATATCGCTGGCAGAATACGGGCGAAAAGAAATTGAAATAGCGGAAAAAGAGATGCCGGGACTGGTATCGCTCCGCGAAAAATATGGTGCAGAACAACCCCTGAAAGATGTCAGGATCATGGGTTCGCTTCATATGACCGTTCAAACCGCTGTTTTGATAGAAACCCTCGTTGCGCTCGGAGCAAATGTGCGCTGGGCCAGTTGTAATATTTTTTCTACCCAGGACCATGCTGCTGCCGCCATTGCCAAATCGGGCATCCCGGTTTTTGCATGGAAGGGAGAAACCCTCGAAGAATACTGGTGGTGCACCGATCAGGCACTTTCTTTCCCCGACGGAAAAGGACCTCAATTGATCGTAGACGATGGTGGCGATGCCACACTGCTGATACATATGGGATACAAAGCCGAAAACGATCCTTCAACACTCAACAAAAAACCTGGCAGTCGTGAAGAAGCAGAAATACTGAAGTTGCTTCAAAAAACACTCGACAGCGATGCTGGAAAATGGCACCGTTTTGTAAAAGACTGGAAAGGTGTTTCTGAAGAAACAACAACGGGTGTTCACCGCCTTTATCAAATGCTTGAAAATGGTGAACTTCTGGTTCCTGCCATCAACGTTAATGACTCTGTAACAAAATCAAAATTCGACAATCTCTACGGTTGCCGGGAATCACTTGCCGACGGAATTAAAAGAGCTACCGATGTGATGATTGCAGGAAAAGTTGTAGTGGTATGCGGATATGGTGATGTTGGAAAAGGGTGTGCCAAAAGTATGCGCGGTTATGGCGCAAGGGTTATTGTTACGGAAATTGATCCCATTTGTGCTTTACAGGCAGCCATGGAGGGTTTTGAGGTAAAACCACTTGAAGATGCTCTTGATGAAGGTAATATCTTTGTTACTGCAACAGGAAACAAAGACGTGATCACCGTGGAACATATGCAACAAATGAATGACCAGGCAATAGTTTGCAATATTGGCCATTTCGACAATGAAATACAGGTTGATAAACTGGACGAACTGCCCGGTGTGGAAAAAATCAATATAAAACCTCAGGTTGATAAATATGCGTTTCCTGAAGGAAATGAAATTTTCATGCTTGCCGAAGGAAGACTTGTAAACCTTGGTTGTGCAACAGGACACCCCTCATTCGTAATGAGTAATTCTTTCACCAATCAGGTTTTGGCACAAATCGATCTTTGGAAGCACGATTATGAAATAGCGGTTTACCGTTTACCCAAGCACCTTGATGAAGAAGTGGCCAGGCTACACCTTGAAAAGATCGGGGTCAGATTAACAAAATTATCCTCCGAACAAGCCGATTATATTGGTGTTAAACCAACCGGACCATTTAAACCTGAACATTACAGGTACTAAATCTATATTTTTTCGCATTATTATAAAGGCGGTATTTTAATCAATACCGCCTTTTTTATTCCATCGTTAACAAATTTTTTTACCGAAAAAAGGCGCTGAACAACTTACCTGCAGCATCAACGCTGAAAAATAACAAACAAAGACGGGCAAATATTCTCATCTCCTGAAAAAAGAGAGCAGCATATTTTATGAATTGGTTATATTTGCGTTTGTTTTAGGATATGGACCTTCGCAATGCTATTGACATAAGTGCTTGCAATAAAACGCCATTTGCTTTATTGGGTATACCTTCAAAACAGTCATTCACGAAAAGTGAAGTGCTGTTTTATTCTTTGCCAGTTCGCATTTGACCATTTTTTTTGATGAGCACCCGAAAATCATGGGTTTTATTGCTGACACTAACGTATCATTATTTTATAACAATCATAAGAACAATTACTTTGGGGTAGCTACTGTAAAAACATTCAAACCAGAAAAATAACCATGCATTTTCTATACAATCTGTTTATCAAAATTTACTACTTTTCTGCTGTTTTGGTTTCTTTTTTTAATAAGAAAACCAAAAAATGGGTGGAAGGAAGAAGGGGTTTGCTCGAACAAATCGCTTTTGAAATTGATCAGGAGGAACAGCACGTATGGTTCCATTGTGCTTCATTGGGCGAATTTGAGCAGGGGCGCCCTGTAATTGAACGATTCGGAAAAGATAATCCGGAATACAAGATCGTACTTACTTTTTTCTCACCCAGTGGCTATGAAGTAAGAAAAAACTATCCCGGGGTGGATCATGTCTTCTACCTTCCGGTGGATACTCCTCTTAATGTAAGAAGATTCATCGAATATGTATATCCTAAAATGGCAATTTTTGTAAAATATGAATACTGGTATTTTTATATCTCAGAATTAAAAAAACGAAACATTCCTTTGTACCAGATTTCCGCCATTTTTCGTGAAAACCAGCTTTTTTTTAGAGACAGCGTCC
>CAYMLS010000232.1:0-8661 GCA_964390665.1 uncultured Bacteroidales bacterium
CCCCCGCTGGGGGCAGTGGTGGGGCAATGGATGGGTCTTTGTTTCAAGCGGAATTTGCAATTCCGCTTAGCCGGGAGTACAGTCTAAAAACAAGTTTTTAGACATTCGTGTAAATTTGTGGACAAATACTTTTTTTACTGGACTCATGTATTATTTAAGAAACAGGGTATCTCATGAATATTTTGGGGTTGACTATGAGATCATCCGGGATATTGCAACAAATTATTTGCTGAGAATAAAAAGCAAATTGATCTCATTATTGCCCATGAGGAATAAGGCATTTCTGCACGACAAACGCCGGCCTTAGCGGGTTTGCATATTCCGCCTCCCCGCTCTCCCCCTTTCCCCCTTTCCCCTGACTCCCTCCATCCTTCATACTTCATTCTCCTTCCTCCTTCCTCCTTCCTCCTTCATTCCAAATTCTCCATTCTTCATTCTTCTCTCACAACTCCCCCTTTCCCCCTTTCCCCCTTTCCTCCTTCATTCTTCCTCCTTCATTCTTCATTCCTCATTCCTCATCCTTCTCTCCCAACTCCCCCTTTCCCCCTTTCCCTTTTTCCCCTGACTCCCTTCCTCCTTCCTCCTTCCTCCTTCATTCCTCATTATTCATTCTTCATTCCACCCCCTACCACACCATAAACCTACCCACCTTCACTTCACCCCTGTAATCAATACGGTACATATAGATGCCTGATCCCAGGTTATCGATGGGGATGGCAAACAGGTTGACGCCCTGCTGGATTTGGGATTTTAGATAGTCACCTGGAATTGCACCCTGCATACCATTTTTTATTTTCAAGAAACTATAAATACCTGTTCCATCAATTGCTACGATTAATCTGCCCTGAAAGCGATATTTGTCAAGAGCACGTTTTTCAATCAGGTGTTTAACAAGACAAGTCTTTAAGTTATCAAACTCTTCCGGTGGAAGCACTTTCAAAAATTGACTTACACTTTCCATTACCGGAAGTTGCTGGATGGTTGAATTGCTGGATGGTTGAATTGCTGGATGGTTAAATTCTTGGTTTGTTGGTTTTTGATCGAGTTTTTTTATTCATACTTAAAGTATAAATTCATAAATTTGAAATGAAAAATGCAATATGAAAAAGATTTATGAATAGGATGTTAATCGAATTGGAAGAAGGCCAAAAAAGTGAAAAAGTTTTTGATTTTGATCGATATAGTTTTCTTGAAGAACTATATGTTTTTTTTAACAAGGAGCAAAATTAGAATTCATTGGATTACTTAAAATGGATAATGAACATATTAAAAAAGCTTTAGAAAAAGGCGAAAATCAAGATATTGAATATAAAAGCAGTTTCAATTTGCAAGTAATTGAGACTTTGGTTGCTTTTGCCAACACTAATGGCGGGAAAGTCTATATTGGAATCTCAGATAACAGACAAATCGATCCTCGATTTGTTATAAAGCAAGAAACTATACCCAATTGGCTCAATGAAATAAAAACAAAAACTCAACCTTCACTTATACCTGATATTAAGATTATTGATGTAGATGATAAGCAAATAATTGAAATACACATCGATGAATACCCCATAAAACCAGTCTCATGCAAAGGAAAGTACTTCAAAAGGGTTAATAATTCCAATCATCAACTTAGTTTGCCTGAAATTTCGCTTATGCATTTAAAAACGTTTAATAGCAGCTGGGATTATAATTTTGACTATAATCACAGTTTAAGAGATATTTCCGAAGAAAAGCTGACTGGTTTTATTGCTCTTTGGAATGAAAACCATAGAAATAAGATTAAAGAATCCCATTTTGAATTAATACAAAAATTAGAGCTTGTTAGGGAAGATAAAATTACCAATGCATGCTTTTTGCTTTTTACAAAAAATGACAGCGTAATTACAAATATTGAACTGGGAAGGTTTCAGGACCCCATAACAATCAAAGATTCTAAATCAATATCCTGCGATTTAATAACAGAGGTTCATGAAATACAGGAGTTTATAGTAAAGCATATCCGTAAAGAATATATTATAACAGGAGATATGCAAAGAAGCGAAGTTTGGGAATATCCTCTTGATGCTATAAGAGAAATAGTTATGAATATGATTATTCATCGGGATTATATGCAATCGGGTGATTCGATTATAAAAATTTTTGATGACAGAATTGAATTTTTCAATCCGGGCAGATTACCTGATAGTATCTCAATAGATGATTTATTAAAAGGGACTTATATTTCAGATTGCAGAAATAAGCTTGTTTCAAAAGTTTTTAAGGAAATAGGAATGGTTGAAAAATACGGATCAGGCATTAGAAGAGTCGTTGAACTGTTTATAAGTCACGGTTGCGAAAAACCATTTTTTGAAAATTTTCAACATGGTTTTAGAGTTACAGTTTTTTCAAGACAAAAAGACAAAAATAAATCAGAATCAAATGACGGATTAAATGACGGATTAAATGACGGATTAAATGACGGATTAAATAAAAGACAAAAACAGGCACTGATAAAAATTAAAACGAATCCGGGTATTAAAATTAAAGAATTATCAGAAATCTTAGGGATTCCTATTGATACATTGGATAGATATGTCAAGTTGTTTTTTGAAAAAGGATTTATTGAACGACGTGGCAGCAAGAAAACCGGTGGCTATTATTTTATAGATAAGAATACTAAACTTCCCCCTTAAAATCTCCAAATCTAACATCCCATATCACAAACCTGGTTTAATTGCTCGAAGATAGAACAGCAATGGAACCCATGGTTAAATAGTTGCATGGTTTAATGGGCGGATTGGTGGATTGCTGGATTGCTGGATTGCTGAAATTTAGTAGTTTTACAAATCAAACACTAATAATCTCGTCTAAGGCCGAGACACGGCAATAACAACAATCCAGCACCAAACGTCTTCGGTCTTCGGACCCCGGACTTCCGACTTCCCCATTCCATTGCGCTGACACCCACTTCATACCTCCGAAAAACCATTATCCCGCAGCGCCTGTTGCCGTTATTCGCCATAACCCGGGGTTGCTACCCCGGGCTAATCACGTTTTACCCTTTCAGGGTAATTATCGCATCAGTCGTCGGATGCTGCACTCGTCGGACGACTTCAAGCTCGTCCCACGAGTAAATTTAAAAAACATCCCCCCGGCCCCCTTGGAAGGGGGAGTTGGGACCTGCTAACTTGCAAGTTTCAATGCAAAGAACATAACGTCAAACCAGCACCAAACGTCTTCGGTCTTCGGACTTCGGACTCCGGTCTTCGGACTCCGGACTCCGGACTCATTTCCCATTGCGCTGACACCCACTTCATTTCTTCGAAAAACCATTCTACCGCAGCGCCTGTTTCATTCGGTTCCATTAACCCGGGGTTGCGACCCCGGGCTATTCATATTTTACCCCTTCAGGGTAATTTTCCTTGCCAGTTGCCGGATGTTGTTCTCGTCTGACGACTTCAAGTTCGTCCCACGAGTAGCTCTAAAAACCCAGTCGCCCCGTGACTCGCTACTCACAAGATTCTTTTAAACCATTACCAGCAAATTAAACCATTACCAGCAAAACAATCTATAACCCCAAAGTCACCTATCTTTAGGCTGAAGCCAACGGCAATATATAACAGCACTGCCTTTATCCATTGCCGGCAGTTTTAACTGCCGGATTATGGGTTACAATGGATCCAGAGGACTTTAGTCCCATTTTTTTAAAGGCTCTACAATTGCGGAATTGAAACCGATCTCGTCCTTCTGACGAGAGAGCCCAACGAAGATAAATTACGCCCAGGAAATATGATTTCCAGTTCAGGTGGAGTTTTTGTAAATTTGCTTGGTTAACATTTAAAAATGAATTGAACAATGCCAAAGATTTTCGAATACTTAGGACTTCTTATTTTCTTTTACTCAAATGAGCACGAGCCAATTCATGTTCATGCCAAAAAAGGAGAGTTTGAAAGTAAAGCGGAGTTCTTCATTATCAATGGTGAGATTTCGGAAATAAAGATTACGAATATTTCGGGAGCAAAACCACTAAAAGGAAAAGACCTTAAAGATTTCGGGATTTTCCTGGAAAAATATGCGGACAAGATAGTTCACAAATGGATCAACTATTTTGTATATCACAAAGATGTAGAGTTTGAGAAAATTACAAAACGTTTAAAATGAAATAAGCATGACAACAAATCTTGTCATACAGGATAATGATTATTCATGCGATTCCATGTGACCGAAATATAAAAATTATAAACACATGAAAATAATTATAGACTACAGGGGTTCTGACCCGGAAGCAGACCAGCTGAAAATTGATTCTGCAAAATATTTGTCGGATTATGCAATTCGCTTAACGTTTAGCGATGGAATTGAAAAGGTAGTTGATTTTAAACCTTTTCTATCGAAATCACTTCACCCAACCATTAAAAAATATCTGGATGAAAAAAAGTTTTCGGATTTTTCATTGATTGATGGAAATTTAAATTGGAATGATTATGATATGATTTTCCCAATTTCAGATTTATATATGGGAAAGGTTTAAACCCAAGGGGAAAAGTGAATGGACGAGTTGGTTTATTCAAGAAGGTGAGAAAAGTGAAAAATATTTGATTTTGACCGGTTCGGTTTTCACGATTAACAACATGATAAATATAAGCATGAATACCATAAACAAAAATCTCTGAAATGCACACAATCATATTAAAAATAAACGATAGCATTTACGAAAAGCTTCTTTCTCAATTAAATAAGTATAAGAAAAGTGAGCTTGAAATAATCACCGATGATAATGACTTTATTAAAAACAAAAGATACCTTGAAGCCGAATTGGAAGAAATCAAAACCGGAAAAGCTTCTTTTATGGGCCTGGAAGAGGTAAATGACCGATTGGAAAAGGTTATTATTGAATCTAATGATCCGAATAGTATGGCATAGCAGCTAATATTTGCAATTTCGATCTTCGTTTTCCATTGCGCTGACACCCACTTCATTTCTTCGAAAAACCATTATCCCACAGCGCCTGTTGCCGTTATTCGCCATAACCCGGGGTTGCTACCCCGGGCTATTCATATTTTACCCTTTCAGGGTAATTTGTAGTGGGCAGCGCCAGTGGCAGCAGCTTTCTTAGTCGTCAGACGACCTGGAGTCGTCTGACGACTTGCCTGTGGGAGGATGCGCTCACCAAACCAAACACCAAAAGTTTATGAGCACTTCAACTTACAGCATCCCCCCCCCTTTCGCTCGATGAAATTTTAGCGCTTGTAAAATCTTTGACCCTTGAAGATAAGGTAAGATTAGAAGAAGAAATTGAAAAGGAAACGCTTCTATTCAGAGCCAAAAAGCTCGATGAAAAATACCTGAAAATTCCAATACTATGGAGGAAATAGTGAATGAAAGCCAATTACTCTATAGAAAAGAAAGATTCTTACATAATTTGAAAATTTGTACCTTTGAGTTTATGACAAGTAAGAACGATATATTGAATAAGTTGAGCGACTTAAAACCAATCTTATACAGAGATTATTCTGTAAAAGAAATTGGAATATTTGGCTCGTTCTCTGATGATTCATTTACAGATGATAGCGATATTGATTTGCTTGTTGAATTTGAAAAGCCAATTGGTTGGAAATTTTTCTCATTGGAGATTTATCTTGAAAAAATTTTGGGGCGTAAAATAGATCTAGTAACAAAAAATGCCTTAAAAGAACAGATCAGGGAAAATATTTTGAAACAGGTTAAATACATCTGAATGTGCAAAAGGAAGAGCGTAGTTATAAAATGTTTCTGGAAGATATTCAAATTGCGATGAATAGGATAGCAGAATATATCGAAGGATATGATTTCAAGCTTTTTAAAAAAGATTACAAAACAGTTGACGCGGTTATCAGAAATTTCGAGATAATAGGAGAAGCTTCAAAAAATTTGAAGGAAGAAATAAAGGAAAAGTACCCTGATGTACCATGGAAAGAAATGTACTATTTAAGAAATAGGGTATCACATGAATATTTCGGGGTTGATTATGATATAATCTGGGATATTGCAACAAATTATCTGCCTGAAAATAAAAAACAAATAGACCACATTATTGCCAATGAGAAATAACAATCATTGGCACAACATCCAGCCCAATCATAAAATATTCGTGTCAATGCAATAATTCCTGTAATTGACTTCGTCGAGCTTACGGTTCGGGGACTTCCAACTGCCAACTGCCAAACTTTTAACTCTAAACTCTAAACTCTAAACTCTTAACTCTTAACTTTCAACTAATATACCATAAACCTCCCCACTTTCACTTCTTCTCTAAACTGCACGCGGTACATGTAAATGCCGCTGCCCATGCCGCCGGTGGCGAGGCGCAGGGTGGTGATGCCCTGATCGGTGGTGGCATCGTAGATGATGCCCAGATCGTGGCCGTGCAGGTTGCTTAGGGTGATGGTCACTTTGTCGCTGTAAGGGATAATGAAACCGAGGTTGACAAACTCGCCCGCCGGATTCGGATAGGCCGGCAACAGGCTGAACTCCTCTTCAAACGCCAGGCACTTGCTGTTGTTGGTGTTGTCATCGTCGTTGTCGTGGCGCGGAATAAACGCTTCCACACAGAAGTAATCAAAACCATCGTTCCACGGAAGCCGTGCGTTAAAGGTATGCCCCTGTATTTCGCCCGGACGCAGCATCCCCGTCCAGGTTTCGCGCACCGGATCGCGGCCACTCACGCGGAACTCCAGGAAGAGCGTATCAAATTCCAGCGTGCCCAGGTTCATCAGGTTGGCGCTGATCTCCAGGAAATTGTCGCGCACCTGCCACGCCACATCGGTTACGGCAATGTCGATGCTCAGCGGTATCACCTTGATCTCCCTTTGGGTGGTGTCGGCACAGCCCAGGCTGGTGAACGCCACCAGCTGCGTTTGGTAGATGCCGTTTTCGGTGAATACGTGGGTTGGTTCTGCCGATTGGCTGACCGGGCTGCCATCGCCAAAATCCCACGTGAAGTTGCTGGCGCCTTCACTTTGATTGGTGAACGATACCGACAGCGGTGCCACGCCGTAGCGCGGGAAGAAAGAGAATGCCGGCACCGGCGAGGGATGCACATCCACCAGTTTGGTGGCGCTGCTTTGGCATCCTGCCTCCGACCATACCGTGAGGCCGATCTCATACTGCCCCTGTTCTGCGAACGTGAATTCCGGTGCTGCCGTGGTGCTTTCGCCCAGTCCGGCGAAGTCCCACGCCCAGGCGCTGATGGTGTTGTTCTCCACCACGCTCAGGTCTTCAAAGGTGTGGGCAGTGTTCATACACAGGTCGGGCGCGGTGAAATCCACCACCGGCGGGGAGTGTACTGTTACCTCCTGCGTCACCGACGGCTGGCAGCCGTTGACGGCCGTAGCGCTGAGGGTGACCTCGTAAACACCGTCCTCGCTGTAGAGGTGCGACGGATTGCTCTGCGACGAGGCGTTGCCATCGCCAAACTGCCACTGCTGCGAGGTGACCAGCGCCCAGGCCGGAGCATCGATCAGACCTGTGAAGAAGACCGGTTCGCCCAGACACGGCGTGGTGAAGTCGAAATCCAGCGCGGGTGACTCCCGCACGTTCATCTGCCGCGACACCGTGTCCTGGCAACCCACCAGCGAGGTGGTGGACAGCGTTACCTGCGCCATGCCCGGTTCCGGGAAGGCAAAAGAGGGCGTTGCCTCCTGCGAGGTGCCCAGAACAGTGCCGTCCTCTGCCAGGAAAGACCATTGCCATGCGGCGATGCCCCCCTCCTGGTCGGTGCTCATATCGTTGAAATCCACCTCCACGTTGGAGCAGGCGTTGTTGGGTGTGAAATAGCTTTCCGGAAGATGGTACACCTGCACCGGTTGCGAAAGGGCGCGGGAGCAGCCCGCCTCCGACTCCACCACCAGCGTTACATCGAACACCCCCGGAGTGGTGTACTGCCACGACGTTTGGGTACCCACATCCGATGCCTCCTCCTGGGCAGGGTCGTTGAAATACCAGAGGCGCTCTGCGATGGCAGACCCCTCCACCGACGATCCATCGGTAAAGACCGTTGTTTCGCCAAAGCATACCGTGTTGGAGGCAAACGATACCAGCGGCGCATTGCCCTGCAGCGACAGGTTGGTCGTATCCGTTGCCACACATCCGTTGGGGTTGACCACCTGCACCGCGTATTCGCCCGGTTCGTTGATCAGCAGACCTGGTGTAGCGCTACCATCACTCCAGGCATAACTCAGTTCATCATTCTGCCAGGGCGACTCCACGAACAGCGTATCCCCCATGCAGAACGGACGCGGATCACCCAGCGTGGCCTGCGTTTCAAAATCATCCACCTGCACATTCACCGTGAACTCCCTGCTGCACCCCAGACTATCCGTCACCGTCAGCGTATAACTCCCCGCTTCATTTATGACGATATCCGGAGAGATTTCTCCTGTAGACCATTGGAAGTCGTAGCCCTGCGATCGGAGATCGGGGACGTGGGGACTTGGGGACTTGGAGACGTTGGGACTGGGGGACTGACCCGTCTCTTCCAGCTCCCCATTTCTCCCTTTCACCTTTTCCCCTGAATCTCTCAATTCTTCATTCCCCATCCTCCTTCCTCCTTCCTCCTTCATTCCCAATTCTTCATTCTTCATTCTTAATTCTTCATTCCCCTTCCTCCTTCCTCCTTCACCCTTCTCTCCCAACTCCCCATTTCTCCCTTTCACC
>CAYMLS010000233.1:0-8657 GCA_964390665.1 uncultured Bacteroidales bacterium
AAATTCTTTGCTAAACCAATTAAAACAACGGTATCCCGAAAAGCCTTAGGAATTTCATGATCATAAGCCTGAAATTGTCCTCCCGGCTTTATTGTTTTGCCATTAGCAAGAGTAAAAGAACCCCCACCTTTTTTTTGCCATTGGCCCAATCCTTTTATATTTTTTTCTGCCATGATTACAAATTTTAAATAGAAACATGATTAGTTTCCAAAAATGAAAATTACGCCATGTGGACGATTCCGGTCTTGTTGTTATAATCGGAACGAATTTGGGGAACTTGAATAGCCATTACTTTATAATGAGTAATCATTCCACCTTCTGAATTCCACTCAACGTTTTGAATAGGCAATCCTTGTACCAAACGTACAGTATCAGACTGCATTTCCACCATCAAAACATTATCATCTGGCAAGGTATCAACTACCTTAATTCCCTCGACACCAGCGATAGCCAAAATACGCTCACGAGTAGTGTTTCCACGAGTATTGTCATAATCTTCATCCAGAAGAGTTTCATATCCGGTAGGGATATAAAGCTGCCACGGGCCATAATGCAGATTGTCAATACTCTTTTGCTTCATTTTAAGAACATCCGCGACAATCTTAGCACCTGTCATTGAACTGTCATCCCATGCAGTAGAAAGAGATACCTGATTACGGTCAGGATAATTCACATAAGAATAAATTGTTCCACCACCAAAAAAATAATTGGTGTCGGTAAACAACATGCTTTCCAGCTTTTCAGCAACCCGGCGGGAAGCTCTTTCAGCTTGCGTGGTATCCAAAGGATTACCAAGAGAACGACTGGCGTCTAATACACGGGTGTTGATATCATAATCAACGTGAATAATTGGTAAAGGCAAGTATACAGTACCGAACTTTTGCCTGTCCCCTTTTCCTCGTTTAACACCGTCCATGCTCATTTCAGCATCCATCGCATCAGAGATGGTCTGACTTTCAAGAACAGTTGTTCCAAGACCGTTTCCAATAGTATAAGTAAGACCCCTTGAGATCAAATCTTGTACACCATTCAACCTGCTTTCGGCAATACCAACAACAGCTTGATCAAGTCTCATCCACTCCTCTTTCATCAAGGTTGCGTTTGCGGCAAACGAGGTTTTATAGCTTTCCTTCTTTGAAGGATCACCACCCATGTAAATCGTTATACGAGGTTTACCATCATTTCCCATCCAAGGACGCATTTTTCCAGGTGAAAGTTTTCCCATTGCCAGCAATTGTCCAGCAACATCACCTTGTGCTTGTCCATTACTAATAAGATCAACCATTTTTCTAAATTTTTAAAATGTTAATAATTCAATTTACACTACCCGGACAATAATCCGAGTTGCAGTGGATTCGCCAGAATTGTCAACTGCTTCAGCAGCCACGGCAACGATACCACCAACATCTGCAGAAGAAGCAGCATATTCACGAAGATTACCAGAACCATCGGAAGTAAGGGCTGCACCAATAGCAACATTTTCCCCAGCAGAAAGAAGGGCATAAACCATATCCCCACGTTGCGGAATCCAGCAATTTACTGGTGCATCTGTATCATAATCATCACTTATCTCATTACCCTGAAACTCATCTTCAGTAGCAAACATTACAGGTAAAGCCTCACCATTCTCAGTAGAATGAGCTTGTACTTTCCCCGCTGAAGTTAATTCTATAAGTTCCCCGGGAGTAATTGCACTTGCAGCATTGTATTCCTCAACTACATGCAAGTAATCTTTCAGCCTAATTGTGTTTTTAGCCATTGTTCTAATTTTTAAAGGTTAATTACTGTTTTTTACTTCCAAGCTGCACACCAGTAGGAAGAAGCATGTCATCCTCGGTATTAGCAGAAAAATAACCACCAGCACCTTGACCAGAATAATCAACAATTTCTTGTCCTTCCGGTTTCTTTGGAGTTACGGTTTTGGAAAGTTTTTCCAACATACCAAAATCCATGTCTTTCAAATCCTCTTCCTTCCATTGGTCGGTATTGGCAGTGATTGACTGAATAAGGTCAGTACGTTGTTTTTTGTAAAACTCCAAACCTTTCTGATAATTTGTTTTTTCCTCGTCTGACAACAATTCCAAAACTTTATCAGTCTCCGGCTTGTTTTTCTTCAAAAACTCAAAAGCAGTATTCGCGTCCAAAGTAGGTTCTTTAAGCTGCTCTTGTTTTTTAGGTTCCAACTTTGTCAGAGCTTCTTCTGAAAGCCCCTGCAACCATTCGCGATCACAATTTGTAAACTTACTGTTTGTATTCGCGATAAGCTGCTCAACTCTTTCATTTACGTTCATCTTGTCTTCTTTTTTAGAATTAAACTTAGTTCTTTTCATACCCAATGTTTGATATTCAACGCTCTTGCGAACCTCTTTAGGCTCCCCGCTAAATTCAACAGTTCCATCTTGTCCAATAGTATAACTTTGTTGGTACAAGGTATTTGTATCCCTTTGCATATTCCTGGCCCTATAAATAACTTTATCATCATAAAGCTCTTCTAAAAAGAACATCGATGCATCATTATCCATAGAATCCAGTTTTTCTCTTACCTTTCCCAATACCTCAACAAGTCCTGTTTGATTTACAATTGGAGTAACGGCAAGATTTTCCTTCAAAAGCTCCTTGAACATGTTCAATTTGCCTTTAAGATCAAGCTCATTTACATTCATTTCATAACCGTTTACATTTAGATTATTATTACTTGAATTAACTCGAATACCACAACCATCTTGCCAGCTACAAGCTCCTACTCCGCCAGGAAGTAAAGCCAGATGATCTGGTCTATGGTTATGTGCAATATAAGTGTAATGCTCACCGTTCCATTCCCCTTCTTCTGGTTCATTATCCGTAAATACACCCACGGAGACATCAACAGGTCGTTTTTGCATTATATGGGAAAATGCCTCCATTGATGTTGCTTTTAATTTATCTTCATCCAGCCATGCTTCCCCCCGGAGTTTATCCCCATCCATAAAAGTATTAAAAACCCTACCAACAGCAGTTTCTATCCATTTTGGGGAGTTGGCACTTACAAAATTATTTCCTTCTTGTGGATGATTTATTATAACCGGGATACCATTCCATGAACCGGGGACACGGCCAAGTTCATCTGCATAATGTAATGATGACCCACCAGAACCATTATGTACCCCTTCCCTCATCATAACAACAGGCACAACAAGATGTTTGGCCCCGTTGTGCATTTCAGTACGAATTTCATAATCTGCGGTTGCTACTGACTGGATTACAAGCTGTCTGTTTATTGTCTGTGTACTCATATTACTACTAAGTCTTGAATTTGCTGTTCTTATGGCCTTTTCTTCACAGTTACTACCATTATCCTGCCTGCAATCCCTCAGCACACCATTAGCAATAGAAACCCACTTTTTCTTCTGCTTTTCGCTAAGTCCTTTTTTAAACCTGTTTACGTCTCCAACTGACCACGGCATTTTTATTCCTCCTTTTTAACAAGTTTATATCTCTGAAATAATGGAACCATCCTAATCATCTCTTCTCTTGATATATGTCTTTCAACAGTAACAACAACAATGCTATCTAACGTAATATCCAATTCCAACTGAACAACGTTTTTACCTTTTAATCCTAAAACTTCTAAAAGTTCTTGAACGAGTTCCTCATCGTGATTTGCTAAAACAGCCATTTTTTCATTATTTAATGATTACTAAATTAAAGGATTTTTTTCTATTGGCAAAATTATACACCTACATAATGGATGTACCGGGATTAAACCTTCAGCTTCATCTAAAGTATAACGTGAACCTTCCATAGAACTACAAATATCACAAACTCTATTATCCCCTGCCGTACGAAATTCTGCCATTACCTGTACACCTTCGACACCCCACGTCCTATATTCTTGTACCATTCCTTTATGATGGGCACGTATTATTTCAGTCCGGGCTAACATTTCAGCCCGTCTTTCTGCAGGAATATAACGTCCCAAAGTATCTGTAATTCCGAGATCGCCACCTGTACCTGTTATGACTTTATTAAGTTTTCTTGCAATAAGACGTGGATTATCCCCATCAGCCATACCTTGCGACAAAACCCGGCTTATTTGAGTTGACATTTGATTCGTTATTCCTTTTAATTCCTCAAAAGCACGGATAAATAAAATACCTACTCTATCCATGTGTACTGGTGTACTGTTTATCACAGCATCAATACCACCAGAATTCTCAATAGATGGTACGTCATACCCTGCTTTTTTCATTTCCACACGGGCACGTATGACTCCACGTTTATAACTATCCATTATGTACTGGTCTGTCCACGCATCTTCGATGGAGCCCCCTGCCCGTGGAATTGCCCCTACTGTCAAGATACCGTTATCTACCTGTTTTTGTAACCATTCTATAAATGCTTGTATCTTTTGTCGGTTGGTCGGAAAATCAAATTGCCTACGTACTACCTGATTAGCTTGTACGGTATTTAATCCAAAAACATCCTGCCTTACAACAGCATATTCTATAGATTTTACAACATCAGTAAACCGTACACGCATACGCCTCGCAAAAGCGTTACGAAGAGTGGTCGTTCTTGTCGGATCATACCTTTGCTCTTGGTATGTACCGATGTTAATATTTAAGTGATTTTCACACATTATTCTTCTTTAAATTTATATACCCTTAAAACTTCTACAACTTTATTTAGCTCTTGCACTGTAATAAGCTGTGTTATCTCTATTTTCGGAACTTCACCGTGTTTTACTGAAATTTCAAACCCCACTACTTTTGATTCATCCAACCCAAAAATTTTCTTTATTTTTTGGGATGCTTCATTTGGTGGTACGGAGAATTCCATAATTTAATCATTTTGCTGTTCCTCATTTGGATTATCTAACTCCCTTGCACGTCTTGCAAATTCTTCTTCACTCAAAGTTTCACTTTGCCTTACCTCTTCTACATATTCCAACTGTTCCTTACTTAATCCCAATAAGTATTTTGTGAACACTCTGGGAGGGATAACTTCAGTTGCCATTGGATTCTGAAGATATTGCTGTATTGCAGCAGCCCGTGTTTTACCTGTTTCTGCTCTTTCTTTTTCTGATGGTGCAAATAAGTCACTCCACATAATAGAATAGAACTCGGTACTTGGTTTTGGCAAAACGCCATATTCCACACACCTATCTATGAAAGGCCGTATAATAGTAGGTTCTACCTGCTCTGTACGCCTATCCTGTATAAGTGTCTTCCACGCATCCGCATCCTGACCAGAAGCAAGTTCACCTTGCTCTGCACCGAGTAAAACCCGTTGTGGAATGCCTGTAACGGCAGATATCATTTGTACCTGTACTTTCACATGATTGGTAGGGTCTTGTACCTGTGGGGCCAGACTTTGAAGTTTTACACCTTCCATCATAAATGCCCGGCGTAGCCCATTTTCATATTCTGCAAATTTATCTTGCAGGTCTTTATCTGCATCTGGGCCTAAAGAATAATCATCTTCCAAAATACCTTGAAAACCAGGTCGTGCCCCACGCCAAAACATTTCTGCAGAACCACCAACTAATTTTTCAAGGTCATAAAGCCTGTTAAAGATGGATTCCATTACTGGCACACCTTCAACCTCATCTTCCATTAAATCCCACGCTACATGAATAACCCGTGTATAATGAACGTTAATAGTTGCCATAGTACCACCACTGGCAGTTCCTTTCAAATTTATGTTATACGTTTTAGGCAAACCAAACCGGGATGAACTTGGATTATCTTCATAGGAACCTATTAACGCATTGCCCTCGCTAACTGGTTTCACGTAATTAATTTGTAGGTTTTTCTTAGTCTTGCTTACAGGGGTTCTAAAACCTTCACGGTTTGAAACATCATTAAATCCAAGCAATAAAACACCGTACTTTCCTAAACTGGTAAGCCTGTCAAGTCTGGCAAACTTTGATTTCAATTTAAGGCGTTGAGATAATTCATCCCAACCTTCTTCAAATGGTGTTTTTTTATCATCATGTGTTTCTATCACTTCTAAAGTACCTGCCCATGTAGAAGATGCTGGTCGTTTAATGACGGCTTTTGCAATATCTTGTCTTTTATACCTGACGAGAAAATCATTAAAGTCAAGTGTTTTCTTATACCCAAAACTTTCATAAACGTCCCGTGTGCCTTGATGAGAAATTCCCATTGCATTTGCTAAAGCTGCTCTATCCAGCAATGCTGTATTAGTTTGCAACTTTGGGTTCTTATTAGAATAATTAGTCCTTTTCATTTTAATATACTTTTACCTGTTTTTTACCCACCAGTTTCTGATATGCACCCGAAGAAGCATCTACTTGGTCTTTATACGTACTAAACGGAAAATGTTCAAACTCTTCTATAAATTCTTTATTCCACGGGGCCCGCATTAATAAAACCCGGCCTTCATTAACTGCCACACTGAACGGGTCTGCCCGGTATATCTTATCCCCTTGTGGGCGGTCTGCCTCACATTTATAACCGTTATTAATTAATCTTATTTTAGTGTTTTCTGCACTTTCTTTTCCACCACTGCCCGGTTCTTGCTCTACGTAAACATGAACTTGGTTTTCATCTTGCATTGCCGCTTGGTCTATTCTCCTTTCACGGTTATTTGTACTCCATTGGCCCCGTATTACGTCCAGTATGATATACATGTCGGACTTCAACTTTGCCATTTTTACACCTGCCGTGTATGCCCCGTCACCTTGTGTCCCGGCTTTATCCCAATACCTCACCACTCTTTCAATAAGAGAATAATGCCCAAAATCATCCACAATTTGGAAGTTATCCACCTGGAACATTCCACCACCGGGAGGCGTTGGCTTTTGACCTATCTGCCCGGCGTAACCGTATTGTCCTAAATCCGCTTTAAGGTCTTTCATGACACTCCACGGCATTCTGATAGGGTCTAATAAATCATCTTTGTAGTTTTTTATCACTTCTTGAGGGCTGACCAGTTTTCTATACTGTGGGTCACTTATCTCACCCGGTAAACAAATATGCTTAATACGTTTCTTTTCATCCATTAATAAATGCCCTGCCGGGTCATTCTGATGGAGACGTTGCATAATCATTATTGTAGTAGTGGTGAGTTTATTTGCTTTACGGGTTGATAGGGTCTGAGAAACCCAATGGTTGGCCCGGTTAATTTCTTTTTCTGATAATGCTTTCTCCGGGTTTAAAGGGTCATCTACAATATTAATGTGACCGTGAAACCCTGTCAAACTACCCCCGACTGATGTACTAAACCTGTTTCCACCTTGTTTTATACGGGGGGCCTTATTTGCCGTCACATACTCTTTCTTAATTACTTTAAAATTTCCTTTCTTATCTTTGTCAGTACGTATTTCAAGCTCCGGGTATATTTGTTTGAAACGTTGACTTTTCATCACGTCCCGGCTGTAATCTGCACTTTCTAAAGATAACGTTTCCCCGTAAGATGCTGTAATAAACCGCATCCAGTGCCATTGTGTCCAGCACCATAATGGAAAGAAAACGCTTGTTATTGCCGTTTTTGACGTACCGGGCGGCACGTTGGCTATCATGTCATATTCCCGTGGTTCACCTGCTGCCACCCTTTTTGCTATCTTTTCTAACTCTGTACAAAGTAATTCAATATGCCAGTTGGGTACAAAAGTATCATTACTGTAATCTTCCCAGAAATATTTAACAAAGCGGAAAAAACTGCGTCTGTGAATTTCCCGGATTATCAATACCGGATTCTCCAGTGCCTGTTTCATCCGCTTTGCCTTGGGAGGCCTCGTGCGGTGTACCCTGTTTATGGTTTTGTTTATCTCCATTAGTTTATACGGTCATCATCCAACGTGTCAAGTTCCAGCATTTGGGTAAAACCTATCTTTTCAATAGCTGCCAGCTCTTCATCTGTCAGGTCACTAAGGTCATATTTCTTTTCTTCCGTGACCTTGATATTACCGGAGTGTTCCAAACGTGCGGTGTCTGACCATTTTTCAGGTTGACGGTTTTTCAACCAAAACTTAGCTGCGTCCGTTTCAGGTGGATATTCTTTATCATAAGGTGTGACTATCACCTTCCCACGGTAAACAGAAATGTGATGGTCTTTCACAGTATAACCCGTGGCACGTTTAAAAAGTTTTTCAGCTACCTTACTATCAGCTTCTTCCCGCCCGAGTTTCACGGCCCGGTTAAAATCATCTTTTGTACGCATCCAGTATTCAATAGTTTTTACACTGACACCAAATGCAACGGCCAAATCTTTATTATATAAACCCAACAAACATAATTTGTAGGCCCTTTCCGCCGTATCTGCCGTGTAAACAGTACGCTTCTCACGGGCTTTTGCCGAGTTTATCTTATTGGCCTTTTTCTTTCTGGCACTTATCTTACGTTCCATGACTTTATATTTTAATGAAACTAATTTAGGGCCTTTTTGTAGAACTGCAAAATAAAACGGTTTTCTTTTTGTTTTTTTTGTTTTACCGCATAATTACACTTGTCCTCGACAAGCCGTTGTATTTACTGGCTTTTCTTAACGTTTTGCTGCCGGGTTTTACCATGTAAAGTACCTGTTGACCCAAACTGCTAAAAATCGCAATATTTTTCTATGAAATTTTTAGGTGAAGATATTTTATGCAATATTTTTCTCACAGTAGTCTCGTGCTTCGACGAACCCAGGTCTTTTCCTGGTCTGCCAAACGA
>CAYMLS010000234.1:0-8646 GCA_964390665.1 uncultured Bacteroidales bacterium
ACATGATCTACGCCTCCGATACCGAAACCCCCTTTGCCGAAGACAACCGCTACCTTTACAACGGCAAGTTGAAGCGCAGCGGAAATCCCGCTCAAGCGGGAGAGTTTCAGGATGATTTTGGGCTGGACTGGGGCGCCTGTCCCGTTTTAAACGGGTATTACGGTGCCCGGTTTTATGATACGCAGATTGGGAGGTAGCTGCTATGCCATTCCCTGATTCAACTGCCAAGCGCCAATAGTAAAAAAACGATCCACCCTTTTGAGGCATGGGTGCCTGGAAAAGATTAAACCGAGGTATTATCTCCACCATGCAGTTTTGCATCTCATGAAAATTCAGTGTTTAACGATCCCACTAATCCTCTGCCCTGGGTCGAAACCAACGGACCTATGCCAGGCAGACAACTGCATCTTCAGGGTTCTGCCTGATGATCAAAGTAGTTTTCTATGGACTGCATCCCGGCATGATCTCCGGGGCTGATATCTTTCACAACTTCCCCTTTTTCCAGTAAAACAATGCGTGTGCAGATCTGTGCCAGGTGGTTGATGTTGTGGCTTGAAATGAGCATGGTTGTCTGATGTTGCTGGTTTTGCCATTTCAGCAGGTTTCTGATGATGATCTGTGAACTGGGATCGAGGAAGTTAAACGGCTCATCAAGCAACAACAGGCGGGGGTTGAGCATCATGGCAGCAGCAATACCGGTTTTTTGCTTATTGCCGGTAGATAACTGCCGTATGTATTTTTTATTATTCAGGATCTCGTCACCGAGAAACTTTTCGTATGTTTTCAGCATTTCCTGGGTTTGTGCGGCATGGATACCATAGGAGCGGGCATTAAAGGTAAAGTATTCTCCGGGTGTAAGAAAACCGATCAAAAAACCCTCGTCCAGAAAACTTCCTGTATGCTTTTTCCACTGCGCTCCCTGGTGTACTTTTTCGTTGTTGATGGTCACCTCTCCATCATCCGCTTTGATTAAATCCAGCATCAACCGCAACAAGGTTGTTTTTCCGGCTCCATTGTTGCCTACTATGCCGGTTAGTTCACCAGGATTTATCTGCAATTGGGGTATATTGAGCACAGTGGTGTTGTTGTACTTTTTCTGCAAATTTGTGATCTGTATATCCATTTCTATTGGGTTATTTATGTTGTTATTTTCAGATTGACACCTGAAATCTTGTCATCGTGCGGGTTCTATTTTTCCCTGTACCTGGCCAGGTTGATGTATTTTCTTTCCTCCAGTCTTTTTGCATAGGTTTTGATCCACCAGGGATGGGTAATGATAAATACCAGTCCGAATAATCCTGTCCATAAAGCGATACCATATTCTTTCGGGAAAAAAACGCCCAATGAAAACAGAAAAATAAGGGGTAGAAAAAAAACAAATCCGCTAACCAGTTTCATGCCTGAAACGCCTTCCATATTAAAAGATGCCCTTCCGTTGGGATTGAACCGGTCGGAATGCCGGATGCCTATGCGCAAGTGCAGGAAAAAACCAAACCCCACGGAATAGAACATAACAGATGTATACATCAGCAATAAGTAGGGGTTTAAAAAGATCAGTATCAGCGAAGTGATGACATATTGCCCCAGGGCATAGGCAACATAGAAGTAATATTTTGCTTTTACAAAATCGGTGTAGGGAAAGTTGCGGGTGGATAAATAATCGAAGAAATGGCTTTCCCATGAGTAGGCATGCTGCAGGTGGGTTATGCCATATCCTCCGGCAAGCAGGATGAGAATGATCAGTTGCCCTTCGTCTCCGCGTTCAAATCCACTAAAATAAGCCAGGTAAAAAAGAAATGCCAGATTGAAGGGTAGCATCAGGTAAAAGGTGCTTTTCGATCTTTTGTTGCGTGTTATCAAACGCCATTCGAGCAACCAGTATTCGCCCCAGCGCGAAACAGAGGCAATATGTTTTTCCCAGAAATTCAGATAATTGCTGTCGTTGACCTTCTCTTCGGGATCAAGCATATGATCATAGCTTTTCAACAGAATTTTCCAGTTGACAGCAATGAACAAAAACACGATCAGGAGCATGGGTGCCCATACAGCCGGGTGTGCCTCTGCCAGGCGGAGCATAAAGTGCAGAGAAGCCTGCATCCATTCGGAGGTATAGAAGGTATAGCCGATGGCAATGGAGGAGGAAACAATCAGAACAACCGCAAGCACATCTGCTTTTGGTCCTCTCAGTTTGATCCACATGATAAGTGATTGATTAAAAATTCCCAGCAGAAAAATGGATGTTATGGCAAGTGCGGGATAGTAGTTTTCAGGATCGAGGGTTTGGTGTACCAGGGGCCAGAACAAAAACAAAAGATAAAAGTTGAAAGGATTCAAAAACGCCCTGATCATCCAGAAAGTATTGATGGTCTTTTTGGAAATAGGCAGGTGCAAATAAGGTTGCACATCTTTGGCGGGGAGTTTTTGAAGAAAAAAACGGGTGAGAAGGTCTGCTGCCATGATCAGGGGTAAAAACCCATAAATGATCTCTGCCGGCGTAAAATCCGGAAGGTTGTCATGAAGGAGGGTGGGGAGTGCCCTGCCCAGAATGTTTAATTGTAAAACGATAAACAGAAAAATCAGGATCATGAATATTTTCACAAAAAGGCTTTTTTCAAAAAAGTCCGATCTGTAGATCATGAGAAAGTTGTGTTTTAGCAGATGATAAAACATGTGGAATGGATTTATATGATCACTTGTTTGGTTCTTCACCCTTTTCTGGTTGCCATATCCGTTTTGTTAAGGATAACAGCAAAAAACATTTATTGATTCTCTGTCCGGATTTCTGTCAATTTTCTTACTCCTCCCAAACCGAAAGAACCTGGGATTAAAACCCATATTGAATTCCATTTTTCAGCACATAAAAGAGTTTGGGTATATCACCGGGAGGGTGGGAATCGTAAGCCAGATCGTATGATACCACGAAAGAAAATTTTTCGTTAAATTTCATTTCCAGACCTGTTTCACTTGAAAGGCGGAACTGGTCAAAATATTCAAAATCGGGTTGATAATAGGTTGTGTGGGAGAAGCTGATCCTTTTGTCTAATTCGTAAGAAGCAGAAATGTAGAAGTCTCCTTTTATTTTGTCTGTTTTGGTATTTTTTTCGTCATTAAAAACCTCGCTCTCAAACATAACCAGTGGAGCAAAGAAGAAGGCGAACTGATCGTTTTCCCAGATGCGCAGGCGAGGACCGGCACCCAGCAAAAATCTTCTTTGAAGCAATCTGATGGAATTGTACTGATGTTGTGTAAATACTTCGAATGTGAAGAATTCATTGGAGAAGTTATAGTTGTAGCGCAAATGCTGGAACCCGTTGTTGATCAGGTCATCGCCCTCCAGGCGCATGAAATTTAAGGTGTTGAGCAGCAGTATGGTGTGTTGGTTTTTGTTATACTGGATGTGTGCCTGGGTGCCTGTTTCGAATATCTGACGCGTGTTTTGGGTAAGTGACAGATTGAGTTGGATGAATCCCTGGATCCCTTCTTTGTTTTCCTTACGGCTTTTTTCTACATTTACAAGTTGTGCAAACAGCATTGTGTTGGCAAAAAAGAAGAAGGTGATAGAAATTGAAATATACCGGATTGACATTGTTTTCTTTTCTGAAAAATAAAAAGCACAAAGATAAAAAAACTATCTTTGAAAGGATGAAGTAATGCAATCCTGACTGTTTTTTAATTTAAAATTTCATTTCATTCGTATTACTTTTACAATCGTTTATCAACAGAGCATAAAATATTTAAAAAGTCATGATTTATACTGTCTGGAATGAATCCGGGAAAGGATTCTTGTTGCGTGTTGTATTTTTCTTTTTAATTTTTACAACGATGTCAGATGTTTTTTCAGAAACCTATCGGTTTACCTTGCTGCATACCTCCGATGAACACAGTGTTTTATCGCCTCTTCCCGCCATCGACTATCTTCCTGATGCCGATGACAGATCATTTGGTGGTTTTGCGCGCCTGGCCGGGTGGGTAAAAGAGGTTGAACAACGAAAAGGAGATGAAGAGGTACTGCTTTTATCGTCGGGCGACTATGTAGGAGGTTCTCCTTTTGCCTGGCTCATCCTTGAAGGGTATGCCCCTGAAATAGAAATCATGCGGGAAATCGGATATCGTGCGGTTACCATCGGCAACCACGAATTTGACTATGGCCCCGAAGTCCTGGCTCGTTATTTTCAACGGGCCGGTTATCCTGCCACTGCCCGGGAATTACCTGTGCTGGTTTCCAATCTGAATATACCCGACAAGCATGCTTTGAATGATGCCGGTTTGAAAGACAACATGCTCATCGAACTAAAAAATGGATTAAAGGTAGGGATCACAGGCGTTTTAGGCGAAGATGCCTATGCACTTGCACCGGAAGCAAAACCTGTGGAGGTTTACAACCCGGTAGAGAATGTGCAGCGCCAGACTGATCTTTTGCGGGAACAGGGTGCTCAAATCATTATCCTCCTTTCTCATTCCGGATTATCTGAAGACAAACGGATCGCTGAGGGTACGACTGGGGTGGATATCATCCTGGGCGGTCATGACCATATTGAGACGGAAAACCCCATGAAAGTAAACGAATCTTATATCATGCACAGCAGCTATTACCTGCGAAAAGCCGGAATGCTGGAAATTGAATTCAACAGCACCTCGGGTGATGTTTCTTTTGTGAATGATGAAAACAATCAATCTTTTTTGGTGGAACTTGA
The DNA here is from genome assembly GCA_964390665.1 of uncultured Bacteroidales bacterium. Lineage (GTDB taxonomy): Bacteria > Bacteroidota > Bacteroidia > Bacteroidales > UBA7960 > SKVR01. Next base: position 4,695 of record CAYMLS010000234.1, read on the forward strand.
CAGCAGCATAAAAGAAGATACCCTCATACGTGAAAGAGTAGAGGAATATACCCGCAAACTAAATGCATTTGTTGCTGAATTCAGCGATAGTACATTCCGCGATGTAAATGCACCTGTGATCCATTCGGAGTTTGCCCTGTTGAAACCGGAAGAGTTTACAGAGACCACGGTAGGTAATTTTCTCACCGATGCCATGCGCATGGAATCAGAAAAAGTTCTGGGCAAAAATGTGGATATTGCTTTTCAGGCCAACGGTGTTATACGTGGTGAGTTAAACCCCGGCAGTTTGCCTGCTTCCCGCCATCAGATATCGTTTCTGGATTTGGTAACCATTGCCGGGTTGGGTACCGGCCCTGACCTGCGCCCCGGATACCCTTTGGTTTCTTTTTACCTTACTGCCGCAGAGATATACAATGTATTCGAGATCGTGTCATTGCTTTCACAGATCATGGGTGATACCTATTTCTTACAGGTTTCTGGCGTTAAATATACATACGATCCCGGGAAAGCATACTGGTTAAAAATTCCTTTTACCGGTATACCTGTGCCGGCATACAGAGCGGTTCAGGATGTTTATATCTATGAGGGCGATGGAATTCAGCATGAAGAGGGGTATGTAAAACCTGACCGGGACAGTGACCGCTTGTATCATCTTGTTTCTGATCATTATCTGACCTCTTTTTTGCCCATGATCGGGGAAATGTTACCCGAACTAACAGTGGTACTGAAAGATGAAAACGGAAACCCCCGCGATGTTGATCAAACCATTATCTATGAAAATGGACGTGAGTTTAAGGTTTGGGAATCACTGGCACGTTATGCGGTTTCCTTTGCCGGCAAAGATGAAGAGATGGCAGTGATGCCCGAAGAATACCGCATGACACAGAACCGGGTCATCAAAGAAGAGGGTGTTCCGCTATCCGTCTGGGGTTGGTCGGGTGTTGGTGCTTTTTTGATCGGGTTGGGCTTGTTTGTGCGCTGGATCACTGTGAAGGTCAGAAGCAGAAAACAGAAAAGAAAAGATCAGTGAAATGATCACGCTTGTTTTCCTGGTTTCTTTCCCGTTTTTTGGGCAGCGTCCATATCTTTCAGAATGTCCTGCACATTTTCTTCTGTATCGTGCAATGCTTTATGGCAAATGGAAATCAATTCAGTAGCTCTTTTTACTTTGTGCGATAGTTCATCCACACTTATTTCGTCACTTTCAATATCTTTGATGATATTTTCCAGTTCCTCAATGGCTTGCTGATAATTCATTTTTTCTGGTTGTTTTTGATTGATAAATTTAAAAGCGTCAATTCTATCCAGTTTGTTTTCTATTTAGTGCTTGCAAGAAAACGCCAATTGCTGCGTTGGGCTCGCCTTCAAAACAGTCGATTACGAAAAGTAAACTCCTGTTTTTCAGTCATCGCCCGCCTTGCACTTGACGCTTTCTTTATCAAGCACAGATAAAATCGTGGGTTTTCTTGCTGACACTATTAAAAAAAACTTTAACTGCCTAGTGTCCGCCCAAAAACCAAAACACTGTTTTGAAGAGAAGCATCATGCAGCAATGGGGGATGTTTTCCTGCAATGGTGCTATCTCAGGTTTCTGATGGCTCTTTTTACATGCTCCCTGATCCTTTGGTACACATCTTCTTTTTTTCCTTCTCCATCCACATCCACAAGAATACCATTATTGCGGTAATAATTCACAATAGAGTCGTTTCTGTGGGCGTGCTCTTCCAGGCGCGCTACTATTGTGGAGGCACTGTCGTCGTAGGGCATGCGGTCTTTCGTTTTGCTGCGTGCATCCAGTCTTTTCACCAGTTCCAGTTGTGGTACCTGTATGTTGACCACGCAGTTGATGGCAAAATTTTTCTTTTTCATGATACCATCAAGTATATAAGCCTGCACCAGGGTGCGCGGATATCCTTTAAAAACATATCCCCTTTTTTCACCATCGGTTTCTCTGAGTTTCTTTTCTATGAGCCGGATCACAATTTCATCGGGCACCAACAAACCTTTCTGCAGGTAAGGGTCAATGGTTTTTGCCAGGTTCGACCCGGTGGCTCTTTCCTTTTTTAAAAGTTCGCTGGTAGAGATGTATGCCAGATTGAACTCATCGGCTATCTTTTTTGCCTGTGTGGTTTTTCCTGATCCCGGAAATCCATAAACCATGATGTTAACAGGTTTGCTGTTGATCTCCTCGGTTATTTGATGGTCTATGCGGTCAAATACTTCCTTTGTGGTACCCATACCATCAACATGCACCAGTTTATCCGTATCTTTATAAAATTCGAGCAGGGGGAGTGTTTTTTGATGATATTCCTCTAAACGTTTTTTGATCACCGCCTCGTTGTCGTCGCTCCGGTGTTGCTCTTTTGCCCTTTGCAGCAGTCTCTGGGTGCATTCTTTATCAGAGATGTCGAGGATCAGAATTTTGCTCAGCGAAGTTTGCAGCGTGGTGAATAATCCGTCGAGAATATAAGCCTGCACATATGTTCTGGGGAATCCGTCAAAAAGGAAACCATCGGTGGCATGATGCGACTGAATGGCATTGCCAATGATCTGTACAATGATCTCATCATCGACCAATCCGCCAGATTCGATGATCTTACGCGCCTGATTGCCTAAGGGTGTACCCGCTTTCAATTCTTGTCTGAGTGCATCACCAGTGGAAATGTACGTAAGGTTATAGCGTTGCATGAGCAACTCTGACTGGGTCCCCTTTCCCGCTCCGGGAGGACCGAAAAGTATGATGTTCAGCATTCTTTATTTTTTTGTTGACAGATGTGTTTTGAGCTGGATTTTTTACAAATGTAAAACTATTATCAAAAATACAGGAAACAAACTTCTGTTTTTACAGTGATAAACGGAAAATTGCTTTTTTATCCCATTATCCTGACCATCTTTTTTGTCAGATCAGGGTGTACCCATTTGGCAGGAAAGTCTGTCTTGTTTTTTTCTTTCTGCATGGTACTTCCGCTTAAACCTGGCGCTTTCCTTATAAGGCAGATATTCAAATCATGCGTTTTCTTACCGACGTTACTTAAAATCAAATACCCCACCTTCACCCAGCAGTGCGTCATATTTTTGCTTATCAAACCGAAAGAGAAAAGCCCCTCTGCGCGATGAGTTTTTGTCTTTTTCTTCCAGTTTTTGCAATACATTCATGGAAAGAATCTTTTTTCTGAAGTTGCGTTTATCCAGTTGCTGTCCATGGATCGCTTCGTATAAAGATTGCAGTTGGGTAAGGGTGAATTTTTCGGGTAGCAACTCAAAACCTATGGGATGAATAATCGTTTTCCTTCGTAACCTTTTCAGCGCTTTGTCCACCATTTTTCTGTGATCGAAAACCAGTTGCGGGATCTCATTCATGGCAAACCATCTTGCCTGATAACGGTTGCCCGTTTCCTCATTGTAGGCATCCATGTTTATCAGTGCATAGTAGGCCACGGATATAATTCTTGCGCCATCGTCGCGGTCAACATCACCGTAAGTGTAAAGCTGCTCAAGAAAAATGTTCTTTAAACCCGTCAGTTCTGTCAGAATCCGGATGGCTGCATCGTCAATGCTTTCATTGTCTTCCACAAAGCCACCCATCAGCGACCATTGTCCGCGGTGATGTTCCAGTTCGCGACGGGTAACCAGCAATTTTAGCTGGTTTTGGCTAAATCCAAAAATGATGCTGTCAACTGCAACAAGATGGCGGGCAAAAGAATCGTAGTAATTTGATGGCGACATAATGATCTTCTTATGGTTGTTTGCTGTTCCAGAATATGAAACCCGGTTTTTTGTAAAAACCTGACAAAAATTGATAGTGAAGGGCAAATGTCAGGTTTTTAAAATATCCATGAGTACAGCCTAAAAACTTGTTTTTAGACATTCGTGTAAATTTTGTTTTGTTTTATATTACTGAATTTCAATCAATTAAATTCGCGAAAATTTGTGGAAATTTGTGGACAAATAC
>CAYMLS010000235.1:0-8597 GCA_964390665.1 uncultured Bacteroidales bacterium
GACGATTTCTTATCAAAGACACAAAAAGTAGGAGTTTTCTTGCTGACACTAATTAAATACAAAATTTGTTTAAAAACAAAATATACAACAAATTTTATTTTTGTATTTTTACCTCTGTTTCTTTAATGTAACTTCAAACTTAAAACATTGAATCAAAACATTCAGGGGATAAACCATAATTATTTTAATTCAAATTTTTATTCGGACATTATTGATAAAAAAAATGAAGCATCTTTCCTTATTGATTGTTTTGGTGGTTTTTTTTCTTAAAACCTGCCCCGGAAATGACCCTGCCGATCTGGCCGCCTATTTGATGAATCCACTCATGACTGAAGAAGGGCAGGAACCCGCGCATGTTCCACTAATGGTTTTCGACTCTCATGAAGATGCCCTAACCGGCAACTGGAGTAAAAGCCAATGGTACAAACCGCTTGATGGTAACTGGAAGTTTCAATGGCATAAAAGCCCTTATGAAGCACCCTATCAATTCCACAACACAGACTTTGACTTCAGTAACTGGGATGAGATAAAAGTACCTGGTACATGGCAAATGCAGGGGTATGGTTACGCACTTTACCGCAACATTCCTCTTGAGTTTAGCCCGTACGATCCTCCGAATGTGCCCCTGGAGTTTAATCCTACGGCATCATACATAAAAACATTTGAGTTGCCACAAAACTGGGATGGTAAAAATATTTTCCTCCATTTTGAAGGCGTGAAGACTTTTTTTCAGGTTTGGATAAATGGAGATTATGTGGGATTCAACAAGGGTTCTATGACATCGGCGGAATTTGATATAACCTCTCTTCTCGTGCCAGGAACAAACCATATTGCTGTTCGCGTTATACGCTGGGCAGATGCCTCCTATCTTGAAAATCAGGATATGTGGAAATTTCATGGAATCTACCGGAGTGTTTATCTTTTTGCCACCCCCAAAACCCATATCCGCGACTTCCATATCCATACACCACTGGATGCCAATTATAAGGATGCAGAATTAATCATCAATGCCAAAATAAAGAACTATCATGCTTCCGATGCCATACGCCCTGTTGTTGAGGCTCATCTTTACAACCCTGACAACGAGTTAGTAACAACCTTTTCTGAAAGATCTAAAAACATTTCCAACGGAGCAGAGCAGAATATTTTACTTTCGCAAAAAATAAACAACCCCTTAAAATGGTCGGCAGAAAAGCCTGATCTGTACACTTTAATTTTAGAGCTAAAGGATGAAGGGGGACAAACAATTGAGATCCTTGAGCATAAAGTTGGATTCAGGCAAACAGAAATAAAAGACGGAATACTACATGTAAATGGAGTTCCTGTAAAAATAAAGGGCGTAAACCGCCATGAACACAGCCCATACACAGGGCGAACATTGACAACAGAGGAGGTTGAAAAGGAACTTATTTTGATGAAACAACTCAACATTAACGCCATACGAACGGCACACTACCCGCATATGCCTGCGTTTTATAAACTGGCCGACCAATATGGATTTTATGTTTGCGACGAAGTAAACGCCGAATGCCATCAGGGCGAAAACTGGATGGCACATGTTTCCGGATGGGAAAAGGCAATGCTGGACCGAATGGAAAAGATGATTCAACGTGATAAGAATCATCCATCTGTTATTATCTGGAGTACAGGTAATGAATGTGGTCTGGCACCCATTCACTGGAAAATGGCAGCATTGGCAAAAGAAATCGATTCAACACGTTTCATCACCCATCAATCCAATGTGCCCAATGGTGTGTCTCCATTTGCCGATATCGCCGGTACCCGGTATCCTACCCCTGCGCAGCTAATTGCCGAAGGAGATACAACCACAAGACCCATCATCATGGGTGAATATTCTCACGCAATGGGTAATTCCATGGGGCATTTCGACGAATACTGGGATATAATTTACAGCAACCCCCGTATTCAGGGCGGATTTATATGGGACTGGACCGACCAGGGGGTTTTATTTGACTTTACCACCACTCCCGACCATTCAGCCTATGAGCATGAGATTGTATTGATGGGCAGACCTGAAAGGGTTGAAGGCAAAACCGGAAATGCTTTTTCTTTCAGCGGCCTTGATGACTTTTTAGAAGCAACACCCTCGGAAAATCTTGTTTTTAAAGACCAATTCACTGCTGAAACATGGATATACCCTCGTGGTTTTGTCAATTACAACAACATAATGGGACTGGGGCAGGTTTTTGATATTGCCCGGTCCTCAGGGGATATGCTTCAATTAGTGGTGCGCACCAGTGATCACCAATGGCATACCCTTCGTGCACGTGTTCCCATCAACTGGAACTACAACTGGCATCATATTGCAGCAACTTACAACGGGAAAGAGATCGCTCTTTATATCAACGGCTATAGATCTGCTTCCAAAAAGGTATCAGGTGAACTCATACGAAACCGGTCTCCGTTCACGGTGGGTAAAAACCACAGTGTGAATAACGAAGCTTGGCCAGGTTATATATCCAACGCCATTGTGGATGATGTTCGTTTGCATACTGTTGCCCGCGAATCATCATTGCTGGGAGCAAAAACCTCCTCACCTCCTGATGACGAACACCTTGTTGTTTGGCTGCCTTTGAATGAAACGAACACCCATGGTACTTTTTATGCTTATGGGTCAACACCAACATCAGGGTCTGGTGCCATGAACGGGATCATAGGTTATAACCGGAAACCTGAACCAGAAGCCTGGCAGGTTAAAAGAAGCCATGCTCCTGTAAGATATGAAATAGTTGACCGGCAAAAGGGTCAGTTTATTGTACACAACCGCCATCATTTTTCCAATTTATCTGCATTTGAGACACGCTGGGAACTCAGGAAAAATGGTGAAACCTCGCAATCGGGACAACTTGATCTTCAACTTGCGCCAACCCAAAAAAAGCAGATCAACATTCCCTTTGAATACCCCCCGGCATATGATCCCAACCTTTACACCCTTGTTATATCCACCCATTTAAAGGAATCGACCCCCTGGGCAGACAAAGGATATGAAATCGCATTTGATGATTTTGTGATTCGTGAAGCCAACAGTATGCGCATCTTCACAGAAAATAATGATCGACTGCCAACCGGAATTTCTGTTGACGAAAAAGGCAAAAGCATCGAAATATCGGGAGAAGGGTTTTCCTATACCTTCAGCTCCGAAACAGGTTCATTGCAGTCTGCAAAGTACAATGGTCAAACAATACTGGAAGAGGGACCGGAACTTAAGGTTACCCGTACGCCGCTGATGAACGAAATTTCCACCTGGGGTGAAGCAGAATTTGACACACTATTCAAGTATGGTCTTGATAATTTGATTCACAGAGTTACAGAACAAGCATGGAAGAGGATCTCTGATGATCAAGTGGTTGTCAGGTTTAAAGTCAGGTCATCGTCGCCGTTAACCGGCGAAATGTTTTTCATCAATGATTTCAGTTTTACCGTGTATGGCGATGGTTTGCTGGAGATGGAGCACATTCTTGATTCTTATGTGGAAATGCCTGGTTGGCCTCGTCGTCATGTGCAGTGGTTGCAAAAAGCAGGATTGGCATGGAAACTATCGTCAGCGGTAGAACGTTTAGAATGGTTGGGAAAAGGACCCTTTGAAACTTACCCCGACCGTAAAACCGGTGCCAAAACAGGAAACTATCAGATCAATATTGCTGAAGTTGAGATGCCTTACATCATCCCACAGGATTTCGACAATCGAACAGACGTAAGCTGGGCGATCCTGGAGCATAACCAGGGAACAAAAATGGCTATTTATGGTGATCAGTTGTTTAATCTCGCCATTGATCCCTATGAAAACCTCACTTCAACATGGTATCCCTATCAATTGAAGAGAACAGATCACCCCACCCTGCATATTGATCATCGTGTTACGGGTGTGGGAGGTACGTCCATTGCCGCCCGCGAAAACTATCGCACATACCCACAACAATACAGCTATAAGTTATTTTTCAGACCCGTGGAATAAAATTTTTCTTTGACAATGGTTGTGCTATGATGGCGCTTATAAGGGATTGCTTTCTGACTAAAGATGATCGTATTTTCGGTATACTAAAAAACGATGAATGGTTTTGCATATCAAAGGTGATAACTTCAGAATGAAGGAAGTGAATTAATGAGAGAGTTTATACTCGAATAAGCATGGTAAAGCATGCAGTCAGGGTTTTGGCGAGCTCCCCCTTACGAAAAGAACGGGGACCTATTTAATCAAATTATAAACAGATGAACCGAGCATGACAATTGGCTTTTTCCTGCAGGCACTACCTAACACACAAAGCACCCTCCTACCTTCTTTAAACCATCTGGCAATTCAAATTACCCCTCCTTACACCAACATCAGCGAATACGCCACTCCTATAACTCCCACAACGGTAAGGAAAAGCACCACTTTTACGGGCATCACACCGTTATTCTCTGCAGTTTTTCCGAAGATACCAAACACAAGAGGATGCACCAGAAATGGCATGGCAAAGACAAAAGCGATCAGATCGGCGGCCTGCCCGCCAAACATACCTCCCTGTATGGCAGCAAACAATCCGAAGTGCGAAATGGCGCTGGAATTGGCCATTACCGCATCGTTAAGTCCCATGCCTGCTAAACTCAGGATGAGCAAACCGCCAAAAACAGCGATCAGTTGCCAACCCAAAGAAAATATCATCAACCCGCGGATCTCTTTGGCATCCTGATTATCTGCTTTTCTGAGGGTGACAATGGCCCACCATGTAAGAAGTATTCCGGCAGCAACGATTGCCAGGGTATGGGGTATCAGCAGGTTGCCCGAAGTAGCGCTGGCGGCCAGTACCGAAAAAACAAAGATATGCCCGATAAAGGGTATATTGATCATGATGGGTGCCCTCACCTGGGCTTCTGTTCCCAGGTCGCCGGCAGTGCAGGCTCCGGTAAGACCCGAATGAGACAAAGACCCTGCCATGCCGGGCGCCAGGTTTCTGATGTTATTGGATTTGGCCAGCAGGATAAGAATTGTCAATCCGCCAAACATCCAAACCAACTGCCCAAAAAAACCAAAGGTTAGTACCGATGTCATCCCGGTTAATCCAAAAGCATCGGCGATACGGCTGCCCCCTACCATGAAATTGGCTGCAAGCACAACCGGTATTCCGGCAAAGAGCAAGGATCTGATGGTAGGTCCAAATTTCCATTCAGAAAAAACCATTCCCAGAGAAACCGACAGGATCATGGCAAAGAAGATCTCCGGCAGTGCTATATGCGGACGGATCCATTGGGCAATATGCCAGGATGCTACCAGAATGAGTAAAATCAGCCCGGTTTCAGCAATTCCCTTGCGGATATAAACCGCCTTATTGGTTATTTTTGCACGGTAGTCGATCAGAATGATAGACCCCACCACACCAAGATAACCCAAAAGGGGATAAAAATTATCCAAAGGTTCATTGCTGGTATGTCCTACTATAACACGTTTGATCGACTCGATGCCGATGAGAACAAAAAAGGCACGAATCAGAAACATGAATTGTGTAAACTTGGTTCCCAGGAAAATTTCCTCCTTCGATTGTATGAGAATATCGGTTTTATCAATTTCTTTTTTACTTAATATCTTTTTGATTTCCTGTCCCCCAACAAAAAAAGAAGCGATCAGGGCGGTGATGGTAACTTTGCTGGTGAAGTCGATGATCGGAAATTCAGCCAAACCGGGTGTACCCATTCCGGTATTTACAAGTACATAACCCATGAGCAAACCAAAAACAACGATGATCAGGATGGGTGAATACCGTGTGCCAGCCACAAACGTGCGCGATACCAAAACCATGCTTATAACAAGCAGAAAAGTAAGCCAAAACTGGTTAAGAATATGAGCATTGGCCATTTGTTCCGTAAAAGTTTCCATTCTTTGTTTTTTTTAGATGACAGAAATCAACAATAATAATTTGCTAAGCAATTGTAAAACTTATATTTCGCCGCAAAAATATAAGTTTTCCTTCAACTAGCTCCAACTATTTTATTTTTATGATTTGGCCGATCGGTCCTTACCATTCTGAAACGGTACCTGAAATGAAAATCTTCCTCTGTTTATCAAAGCACACACTTGCAAAAACACAAAAATTACCTTGCAACAAAAGATTGTTGCACTTGTTGATATCTTTGTTTTTATCCGTAAATAATTCAAAGGATCTCATCCTTATTGGTGTGATCCATTTTTGATATTCTCATGATTGTTGGTGTTTTACCCGCAAACATGTTCAGTCCATTTTTATCAATACCATGCAGCAGCAACCCATTGTAAGTTTAGAGAACGTAAAAAAGTCATTTCGAACCGTAAAAGCGGTGCAGGGCATCAGCCTGACCATTGAACCGGGTGAATTTGTTGCCATTCTGGGTCCCAATGGTGCCGGAAAAACGACATTGGTGGAAATGATCGAAGGGATACAGAAACCTGACGAGGGTGATATCCGGATCAAAGGGATGAGATGGAAAAGAAACGCAAACAAGATCAACCGTTTGCTGGGAATTTCGCTGCAGGAAACCTGGTTTATTGAAAAACTAACCGTTTATGAAACCCTCAAACTGTTTGCTTCTTTCTACCAACTAAGCAAAAACAGGGCGCAGCAAATCATGAAAACCGTGGAACTGGAAGAAAAGAGAAATGCCTTTACCAAAAATCTTTCCGGAGGTCAGCGGCAAAGACTTGCATTGGGTATTGCTTTGCTTAACTACCCTGAATTGCTGCTACTCGACGAACCCACTACAGGACTCGACCCCAATGCCCGCCACGACATATGGGAGATACTGATGAAACTCAAAAATGAAAAAAAAACATCGCTGATCCTTACCACACATTATATGGAAGAGGCAGAATACCTCTGCGACAGGATCATTATAGTTGACAAAGGCAAGATACTTGCCAAAGGAACACTCGAAGAATTGCTGGCGAAATGTGCTTTCAATGAAATCATCGAAGTCGGATTTGAGCATGCCCCAAACATATCGCTCGACAAGTTACCTGGTGTGTTGAATGTAAAACAAAACGCAAACAAAAATCATTTTATTCTCGATGTATCACAAATTACCGAAACACTACCCGTTTTGCTCAAACAAACGGAAGAACAAAGGGTGGGAATACAGAAACTTATCAGCCGTAAACCCACTCTCGATGATCTTTTTATTTCCCTTACGGGAAGGCATTTAAACACATAACAAAAATATAAAGAACCGAGACATAACAATAGTATTGACAGACACGCGCATGATTAGATTTCGCGGCACGGTAAAAAATACAGTCAGAGTGTTGCAAGCTCTCTCGTTGGAAAAACGAGACAGGCATCTAACCAACTTAATCAAAATATAAACAGATGAACCACCCAATAATCCTGCTCACCATAAGTCAGATCAAAGAATTCTTTCGCGAACCCGGCGCAGTATTCTGGTCGTTTGGTTTTCCCATACTCATGGCAGTGGGTCTGGGCCTTGCATTTTCAGGAAACCAGGAAATACTACATGGGGTTGCTGTTGTTCAGTCAAGCCTCAAAGAAGATGGAAAGGCGGCAGGCATTTTATTTGAAGATGGTATCCACCGTGATACAGTTCTTGACAAACGATTCGAAAGTGAGACGGGGAGCACACGTTACCAGTTTCACATCACCAGCTGGGATGAAGCAGAAATTCTGCTCAAGCGGGGCATCATCAATGCCATCATCACAGAAAATGAAAACGGGCTGATATACCACTACGACCCGGTGAACCCCGAAGGTGAACTCATACAAATGCAGTTGTCCGATTATTTTGAAACCGGAGATCTGGGGCAGAGTAACGGCAGCTTTGCACCTTTAGATGCTGTTGGCACCCGATACATTGATTTTTTCATCCCCGGATTGCTCACCCTGGGCATCATGATGTCGGTCATGTGGGGGGTGTGCTACTCTTTGATCGAAAAACGCTCAAAAAAACTCATGCGTCGAATGATCGCCACCCCGATGCGTAAGTCCCATTTTCTTATATCGCTCTGGGCTTCCCGCCTGATGATCACTATTTTCGACAGTGTGGTACTGCTTGCCTTTGCTTATTATTTTTTTGATGTGGAAATTCAGGGGAGTATGCCGGCCCTTATCCTTTTGCTGCTCAGCGGCAACATTGCTTTTTTCGGTCTTGCCATCCTTCTTTCCTCCCGTACCGCCAATACGCAGGTAGGAAACGGGCTTATTTCTTTTATCACCACCCCAATGATGGTTTTATCCGGGATCTTTTTCAGTTATCAAAACTTTCCTGACTGGGCTATCAATATCATCAAATATCTGCCCCTCACCCGGTTTACAGATCATACAAGAAGCATCATTAATGAAGGGGCGGGATTTTTACAAACCCTGGATGGTGTATTGGTGCTGCTCACTTTTGGTTTGATCACTTTAATTGCCGGCATGAGGGTTTATAAGTGGTATTGATGGTTTGAACAGAGAACCTAAGTTTGAAGGCATACAGTGTAAGCAAAAACAAATTCTTATGAATAGGATTAAAAATCAACAACTTATAAACGGCATTTGATAAGTAAATTTTGCCTCCTTATCTATTATTTTTGTAACCTTCAATCAAAAAAAGAGTCCACACTAAAGAGTTTA
>CAYMLS010000236.1:0-5802 GCA_964390665.1 uncultured Bacteroidales bacterium
CTTTATTTTTATCCATCTGTAAAAGGTTTTTCTATTTTTACAGTGTGCTTATGATGTAATCGTTGAGAAAGATCAGGATGGACCGTTAACATAAGTAGTGCCAGCAGGAAAACTCATGATTTCATCTGTTTATAATTTTATTAAAGCGGTCAGATGGAGCTCGCCAAAACTCTGACTACATGTTTTACATGCCGCGAATTATAATCATGCGCGTGTGTGTCAAAATCTTTGTCATGGCTCGGTTCATCCGTTTATAATTTGATTAAATAGGTTCTCGTTTTTTCAACGAGAGAGCTCGCTAAAAATCTGCTACATGTTTTACATGCCGCGAAATCCAATCATGTGCGTGTGTGCCAAAATTTTGTTATGGCTCGGTTCATCATAAGTTTCTTTTTGCATTTTAAAGGTAATATTTTTTTTAATCTTAAAGAAAAAAAATACCCTTTTGTTTATTTTTAATATCTTTATGCATGAATATTTTGTGAAACATTTCTTTAAGGTAAACCTCTGTAAAGAAAGATAAAGCATTACTGGCAGGCGAAAGCAGAAAAGACGATTCTATATCTGTTGCTGAAACGACAGATAAGTGAAATAAATAAACAGATGAGATTTATAAGAGAAAAAAGCAACCATGGAAAATAATAATGAACTATCTCACGGGAATATTCTTAAAGGCATTGTATGACTTATGGATATAAAAAACAGTAAAATATTGGTTGTGGATGACGACCAACATAGTTTGATCATATTAAAACACATTCTTTCAAACAAAAGTTATGATGTAAAAACCTGCTTGTCGGGTAATGAAGCGATACAAATTGCACATGAATTTTTGCCCGATCTGATTCTGCTCGACATTATCATGCCCGAAACTGATGGTTATGAAGTGCTGGAAATGTTGAAGAAGGATTCTTTCTTAAAGGAAATACCGGTCATTTTTATTACCGCTGCCGGCGACACTTCGGAAATGGTAAAGGGATTGGAAAAAGGGGCCGTGGATTTTATATCGAAACCTGTAAACAAACCAGAACTGCTGGCCAGGGTAAATACACATATCGATCTGAAACAATCGCGCGATATCATTACCCATGCCAACCAGGAACTGAAAAAAGAGATCGAAAACCGCAGACAGGCCGAGGAAAAATTCAGGGCACTTTCAGAAACCGCCTTTGAAGCGGTTATTTTCCTGGAAAACAACAAGATCATAGAATGTAATAAAGCGGCAAAACAACTGCTCAAACTCCCTGCCGACATCCAAAAGGTGGATCTTGCCATGCTGGTTGATCCGGCAGACCGCCAGTTGCTTCAGGATGCGTTAAAAAGAGAATTCAACGATCCTGCAGAAATACGTTTTTTCCCCAGCAATACCAATGATATCTTTTGGGGACTGGTGCAGCAGCAGATGATCCATTATATGGGGAAAAATATACATGTTCTGACCATCAGCGATATTACCTGGCAAAAGGAAATCGATAAACAGATATACAATGCCGTGCTGGAAGCGCAGGAAAAAGAAAGAAAACGCTTTTCAAGAGATATACACGACGGTCTGGGTGCGGTTCTCTCTACATTGAATATTTATGCCGGATTGCTGCAAAAACCCAACAAAACCCCTCAGGAAAAACAGGATATTCTTCTGGAAATGAAAAAGATCATCGGGCAGGCCGTTGAATCGGCCAGAACCATTGCCAATGATATTATGCCCGGTATGCTGATGGACCATGGACTGGTGAAAGCTTTAAAATCATTTATCGAGGGACTGAATAAAACAGGTACCATTCATATTGTGTTCGAATTTGATGATACCATTTCCCCGATGGATAGTTCAAAAGAAACACACATTTACCGGATTGCTATGGAACTGCTCAACAATTCCATGAAACATGGTGATGCCAGCAAAGCACATCTGAAAATAAAACAGGAAAACAACCGGTTTAATCTCGATTATACCGACAACGGAAAATCTTTTGATTTTGAGAAAATTTACAAACAAAAGAAGAACAGTCATGGTTTAATGAATATACTCAGCAGAGTAAATCTGATGAACGGAAAAGGTTATTTCGATAATATACCAGGTAAAAAATTGCATTTTACCATGGAAATTCCGGGCTAAATAATTATGTTTTCAGTTATATTATAGTTTTTTATCGTTACATTTGTATCGCAAAATTAGCAAATATTGTCTGTGAAAGGTGGATATTCAATGATAAAGATATCATCAAAACGACGACCTCCTAAAATAATTAAATAAGGGAACCTATATTGAAATACAATATGAGCAACAAGCGCAAGTTAAAAATCATGATCGTTGAAGATCAGCATATTTTCAGAAAAGGATTGATCCTTCTTCTGAAAGAAATTCCTGGTGTGGAAATTTTTGGAGAGGCATCCAACGGAGAAGAATTTCTGGAAATGATCAAAGGAGAAAAACCGGATATCGTGTTGATGGATATACAAATGCCGGTAATGAACGGCATAGAAGCAACACAAAAAGCCCTGGAATTATATCCTGGTTTAAAGGTGCTTGCCATCAGCATGTTTGGTGATGAAGAGTATCTGGTGAACATGCTCGAAGCAGGTGTGAAAGGATTTTTGCTGAAAACCATTGAAGAATACGAACTTCACAAAGCCATTGAACTGGTTGCCGACAACAAAAATTACTTCTCTGACGAATTGTTGCCTGTACTTACCAACTCGCTGATCAGTAAAAAACCACCAACCAAATCAGAACCCGACCTCAAAGAGGAACTTACCAAAAGAGAGGTTGAAGTTTTAAACCTGATATGCAAAGGGTATACGATCAAAGAAATTGCCGATCAGCTTTTCATCAGTCAGAGAACCGTTGACGGGCATAAAGCCAACCTTTTCAGAAAAACCGGTGTCGACAGCAGCGTAAAACTGGTAACCTTTGCTATCAAAAATGGATTATACCAGGTTTAGCAAAGGTTACACAAATTTTTCTCTTCTGTTAACTTGTCATTCATGATTCTTTTTAGCATAGTGCTGCCGGGCATATGAATGATCTGATCTAAGGCATTCCTCATTTACAATCCTTGATGAGTTTACAGCTTACATCGTTGGGTGTTTCGGGTTTTCCATTTTCGAAATCAGTGATGTTCTGCACAGTTGTTTCTGTGATCTGCTGCATGCTTTCCTGGGTGAAAAAACCCTGGTGGGCAGTTACCAGCACATTGTGGAAATTCATCAACCGGGAGATCTGATCATCGCGAATGATTTTCTCTGACAGATCGCGGAAAAACAGTTTCTCTTCCTCTTCGTAAACATCTATGGCCAGAGCGCCCAGTTGTTCTGTTTTCAGCGCTTCAATAACGGAAGCAGTGTCTACCAGTTTTCCCCGGCTGGTATTGACCAGCATCGATCCTTTTTTCATTTTCTGAAGGGTACCGGCATTGATAATATGATGGGTTTCGGGTGTAAGAGGGCAGTGGAGACTTAAAATATCGCTGTTTTTGAAAACATCATCCAAATCCATGTATTTCACACCCAATTGTTTCATGTTATCGACAGGGTATTTGTCATATGCTACTACTTTGGCACCCATGCCTACCATAATGCGGGCGAAAGCTTGTCCAATTTTCCCGGTACCGATCAGCCCGATGGTTTTTCCATGAACCATAAATCCGGTGAGTTTTACAAGAGAAAAGTTTCCATCGCGCACACGGTTGTATGCTTTATGGGTTTTGCGCGCCAGGGTCATGATAAGTGCCAGGGCATGTTCAGCAACCGCTTCCGGCGAATAGGCAGGTACCCGCATTACGCGTACATCATGATCTTTGGCGCCCTGAAGGTCTATGTTATTAAAACCTGCACAGCGAAGTGCCACAAGTCCTACCCCTTGTTCTTTGAGGCTTTTGAGCACCTCTGCATCAATATTATCATTCACAAATACACACACGGCATCAAATCCCTGCACAAGGTTCACCGTTTTGCGGTTCAGGCGGGTTTCAAAAAATTCGATCTCGTGCCGGTCGGTACTGTTTTCGAAAAACTTCCGGTCATAAGGTTGTGTGGAAAAAAAAGCAACTTTTGCCATAAAATTTAGTTTTAAGTGATTATTTTCTGGATTCAAAATGTTGCTCAAGCAAACGTGCAACGTATTTCCCAATGATGTCGAACTCAAGGTTTACAACAGATCCCTTTTTGAAGTCGCCAAAATTGGTGTGTTCATATGTATAGGGTATGATAGCTACGGAAAAGCTGACGGGTTCTGAATCGACCACGGTGAGGCTAACGCCATTCACGGAAATGGAACCTTTTTCAACGGTAATGTTTTTGGGACCCGGATCATATTCAAAATAAAACTTCCAACTGCCGTCAAACTCCTCCACTTTTGTGCAAACTGCTGTTTGGTCTACATGACCCTGCACAATGTGACCGTCTAATCTTCCATTGATGGGCGTACAACGCTCCAGATTTACACGATAACCCTCCTCCCAGGTTCGCATATTGGTTTTGTCGAGCGATTCCTGTATGGCGGTAACGGTATACTGTTTTTTTTCTTTGTCTACGTGTACCGTGGTAAGGCATACGCCATCGTGCGAAACACTTTGATCAACACGCAACTCTGATGCGATGGGTGTTTCAATGGTAAAATGGATGTTTCCTCTTTCTCTCTCGATTCTCACTACTTTTCCTGTAGTCTCTATGATTCCTGTAAACATATGTGTTGGTTTTGATTAAGCATGAACATTTTTGCAAAGATAGCAATAAAGCATCCATTGCCTTGTACCTTAGCAGAATTTCAGAGGTATTAAACATCTTTTAATGTTTCTGTAAGCGTATTGTTGTATCTTTTTTATTTTTGGTTATAAAATACTTACAGACATTTTATCTTCTTTTATTTCATTGATCCTGAGAATCTTTCTGGTCAGGAACAAGGTATTTGTCGCCTGTAAGCTCAATGATGGTGCGCAACCACCATTCAGGATATTCAGGATGCTCAACAACAGGATATTTACCCCACTCGTTGGTCAGAAATTCTCCGTTTTCTTCTTTCTTCAGGTTACCATCCAGAAACTTCACCATTAAAAAGCGATACAATTGCTCCCATCGCTGAACCGTATAATCACCCATAGCGGTCGAAAAATTGGTAAGCAATTCTGTGGATGCCATGGGATCGTTCTTGTAAAGATCAAGAGCGGCTTTATCAATGGCAGGTACCAGTGTCATAAAGTGGTTTTCAAGTTCAGACTGTACTTTCTGTATATCGGGCAAGGTAAGACTATATCGCAAATAGGCATAATGTGCCACCTTGTTGAAAACCCAGAATGCAGCATCCTCCTTATAATCGATGATGCTACCATATCCTTCCCTGAATGTATCAGGAGCTTTTTGAATACCAGCATACATAGGAACGTACACCGTTGTATTGGTATCGTCTACCCCAAACCAGATAATGCCCCCAATTGCACCAGGCATACCGGCGCGTGACTGGGTAATGAAAGAGAAAGCGGTTTGTTGTGTGGCAGTGGTGCGTTCATGAAAATATTCCCTGCCATCCAGTTCCCAGGTCAGAGGTCGCCAGCGATAAGGTCTTCCCCAGGGTCCGCCGCCTATGTCCTGCGAAAGGTCATATTCTGTTTGCTGCAGATAGTCTCTTTTGTAATTGATCAGATCCTTCACCGAAAGCTTTTTCTCTGGTTTTACGTACAAAGGCATGCGGTTGTCCAGGTCGTACCCCATGGCATAGTCGAGATACTGGTCCATGCCCTCTGTTACCTTATCGAACATGCTCCATACACGTGCCTCACAAAAGCGGGCGGCACCAAAATCAATGGGGGC